>JAENWR010000129.1 GCA_016649895.1 Acidimicrobiia bacterium
ACCGCTTGCTCCGTCGCCTCGGCATCGAGCCGGTCGAGAAGCTGCACGGGGGGGTCCACGCCGACGAGCTGCCGCTCATCGTCGACGCGTCATCGGCCGCGGGCTCCCTCACCGCGTCGCAGGCCGACCTGATGCGGCGAGCCCTCGAGTTCCGTTCGCTCGACGCCCGCGAGGTGATGGTCCCGTGGAACCAGGTGGCTCGCGTCTCGGCCGCCGGCACCGGCGCAGACCTGCAGGGCCTCCTCGACACCACCCGCCACATGCGGTTCCCGGTGGTCGACGAGTGGGACGAGGTCGTGGGCATGATCCACGCCAAGGACCTCCTCGGCGTGCCGGTGGAGCGGCGCTCCGAGGTGGCCATCACCGATCTCAGCCGGCCCGCCCTTGCCGTGCCCGAGAGCGCCGACCTGCACCGGGTGCTCGCCGAGCTGCGCGAGTCGTCGAGCCCGATGGCCATCGTCGTGGACGAGCACGGCGGCACCGCCGGCGTGTTGACCATCGAGGATCTCATCGAGGAGCTCGTCGGCGACATCGACGACGAGTTCGACCTGGCGGATGGCCCTGGTCTCGTCGCCCTTGGCGAGAGCCACTGGCGCATCCCGGGCGACCTGCGCCTCCACGAGGTGGAGCGCGAGACGGGCGTCGAGATCCCCGAAGGCCCCTACGACACGGTCGCCGGGTTCGTGATGGACCTGCTCGGTCGCATCGCCACGGTGGGCGACTGCGTCGAGGCCTCGGGTGTGAAGGTCACCGTCGTCGCCATGGACCAGCGGCGGGTCCGCACGGTCGAGCTCGAGATCGCCGAGCCGACCGACGTCGAGGACGAGTCGTGAGCACGCCGCTCGCCCTGGCGTTCGCCCTCGTGCTGCTCGCCGCCAACGGGTTCTTCGTCGCCGCCGAGTTCGCGCTGCTGTCGGCCCGTCGGTCGCGCATCGAGCAGTTGGCAGCCGACGGCGACCGTCGGGCGCAGTCGGCACTCGCCGGCCTGCGTGAGCTGTCGCTCATGCTGGCGGGAGCGCAGCTCGGCATCACCATGTGCTCGCTGGGTCTCGGCATCATCGCCGAGCCCGCCGTGGCGGGGCTCTTCCGGGACCTCATCCACGGAATCGGCCTCGACCTCCCGAACGGGGTCAGCCACGGCATCGCCTTCAGCCTCGCCCTGGCGATCGTCGTCTTCCTGCACATGGTGGTCGGCGAGATGGCGCCCAAGTCGTGGGCCATCTCGCATCCCGAGGACTCGGCGCTGCTGCTGTCGCGGCCGTTCCGACTGTTCGCGGTGATCTTCCGCCCCGTCATCCGCCTGCTCAACACGATGTCGAACGTCGTCGTGCGCCTCCTCGGCGCCGAGCCTCAGGCCGAGTTGGCGATGGCCCACTCGTCGTCCGACCTCATCCTCCTCCTCGACGAGGCGGCTCGTGACGGGTCGATCGAGACCAACGACCACGTGCTGCTGTCGCGGTCGCTCGAGATGTCGGGCCTGGCGGCGGCGTCGGCCATGACACCACGGTCGCGGGTGGTCGCTCTGGATCAGGCGTCCACCATCGACGACATCGAGCAGAAGGCCGTGGCCACCGGACGGTCGCGCATCGTCGTGTACGACTCCGACCTCGATCACCCGGTCGGCGTCGTCCACGTGCGCGACGTCCTCACCCATCACGGGCTCCGCACCGCCACCGCCGGCGAGCTGGCGACACCGGTGCTCATCTCGCCCGACGGCTTGGCACTCGAGGTGCTCTTCCTCCGAATGCGCGACGAGCGCCGCCACCTGGCGTTGGTGGTCGACGAGCACGGTGTGGTGCTCGGGCTCATCACCATGGAGGACGTCATCGAGGAGCTGATCGGCGACTTCGAGGACGAATCCGACCGCTCGCACCGCCGGGTGCGGTGGCTGGCCGACGGCTCGTTCCTGGCTGCGGGATCGCTTCGGCCCGACGAAGTCGCCGACCGGCTGCGGATCTCGTTGCCCGAAGGCGGGTGGGACACGCTCGCCGGGTTCCTGATCGCCCAGCTCGGGCGGGTGCCGAGCGAGGGCGATGTCGTCACCACGGACACGGCCCGTTTCGAGGTGGCCTCGATGGACGGCGTCGCCGTGCGCGAGGTGCGCATCCGCCGCCAGCCGGCCGCTCCCGTGTGGTAGTCGGTCGTGTTCATGCTCGTCGCTCGATCGCAGTGCGGAGGCGACCGATGCGGCCGTCCCACTCGCGGGCGCGGGCATCGAGCCATGCGGCGGCGCGGTCGAGCTCGCTCGGTACCACCTGGTGGCGGGCCTCACGCCCCACCCGCTCCACCGTGGTGAGCCCCGACGCGCGCAGCTGGTCGAGGTGCTTCGCCACGGCCTGGCGGCTGATCGAGAGCTCGTCGGCGAGCCCGGTGGCTGTCGATGGCCCGCCCTGGCTCAGCAGGCCGATGATGCGCCGACGGGTGGGGTCGCCGAGGGCGTCGAAGACGTCGTCGGACGCCACCCTCAGCAGGTCGGTCGGACGAGGACGTGGGGGCGGCTGAGCAGGTCGACCTCGACTGCCGCGGCGCGCCACACCCATGCGTGGACACCAAGGGATGCCGTGGCATCGGTGACGCCGGTGCGCCGCAGCGAGATGTCGAGAGGCGACTCGGTGACGGTGAGGTGGGTGCCGTCGCCGTCGGGCACCAGTTGGATCACCACTCGGGAGGCAGCGTCGCCGTCGTCGCCTCGTTGCTGTGCGGGCCACCACACGAAGCCCAATCGGCGGCCGGGCTCGACGGTGTCGACGCGACCACGCTTGCGCACGCCGGTCTCGATGTCGGCCACGTCGAGGTCGGAGCCTTCGACGGGAGACAGGTGGCTCCCGTTGCCCAGCCAGGCGTCGACCCCCTCGGGCGAGGTGAGCGCCTGCCACACCTCGCCGGGTGCGGCGTCGAGGTCGGTGACGGTGGTGTGCGTGTCGGCCGGTGCGTCGCTCATGCCCGGAACCCTATCCGCAACCGACGGGTTGCGTCACGCGGCCGAGGCGCGGCATACTCGCAACCGATTGGTTGCGCGTCGGCGCGATCACGAAACACACGAGGAGCGACATGAGCGGATACCTGGTGCCCACCGTCATCGAGCAGACCAGCCGGGGGGAGCGCGCCTTCGACCTCTACTCGCGGCCGCTCGACCAGCGCGTGGTGTTCCTCGGCACCCAGATCGACGACGCCAGCGCCAACCTCGTGGTGGCGCAGCTGCTCCACCTGGAGTCGAGGATCCCGACGCCGACATCCACCTCTACATCAACAGCCCGGGCGGCTCGGTCACCGCCGGGTTCGGGATCTACGACACGATGCAGTACATCTCGCCCGACGTGGCCACCACGTGTGTCGGCCAGGCGGCGTCGTGGGCGGCGGTCCTCCTGGCCGGTGGCGCTCCCGGCAAGCGCACCACCCTGCCCAACGCCCGGGTGCTCATGCACCAACCCCACGGTGGCGCCGAGGGGCAGACCAGCGACATGGCCATCCAGGTGAAGGAGATGCAGCACGCCCGAACCCGCATCGAGGAGCTGCTCGCCCACCACACCGGCCAGCCCATCGAGCGCATCGCCGTCGACATCGAGCGCGACTACGTCGTTCGGGGCGAGGAGGCGGTCTCCTACGGGGTGGTCGACCACGTCATCACCGATCGACATCTGCGACCGGTCGGTGCCCTGCACCCCGACACCGTCGCGGCCACCGCCTGATCGACCCGGCCCGACCGGGCTGCTAGACGAGGGGCGTGTCCGCCACCGCTCTCCTCACCGCCGCCGTTCTCCTCGCCGCCGACTCGCCGCTCGGCGACGGTGCCATCGACAACTACATCATCGACTCGGCCGTGCACGTCACGAACGGCGTCATCGTGCTGCTGGCGATGGTGGCCACCACCGTCTACCTCATCCGCCTGGCGCTGAAGGGCAAGCCCGTCGATCGACTGGCCCGCGTCCTCCTCGCCGTGGCGCAGATCTCGTTGGCCATCCAGGCGCTCCTCGGGATCAAGCTGCTCGACCAGGGGATGGGCGTCGTTCAGCTCTTCATCCACTACATCGGCGGCCTGGCCCCTCTCGGGCTGTTCATCGCCGCCGGCTGGTTCGCCTGGCGTGACCGGGTGCGCCACACCCGCGTCCTCGCCGTGCTCGCCACCGTCGGTCTCCTCTCGGCGGGTATGGCCTTCACCATCGGCCAGGAGTACGCCAACCGCATGGGCTGAGACACCCGCGGCCGGAAACACGTCATCTCGACTCGCCGCACTTCGTATCGTCGACGTCCATGACCACCGAACCCCGTGCCGACCTCGACCCCGCCACACTGGTACCCGACGACAAGGACTGGACGTGGGTCCTCGAACGACCGTGTCCCGAGTGCGGGTTCGTGGCCCGCGAGGTCGACCTCTCCACCGTCGGCACCCGCATCCGGGCGACGGCGGACCGGTTCACCGAGGTGCTCCGCCGGCCCCACGTGGCCCAGCGTCAGCGGGCCGACCGTTGGAGCGACCTCGAGTACTCGTGCCACGTGCGCGACGTCTACCGCATCTGCCGGGGGCGCCTCGAGCTGATCCTGACCGCTGACGACGCCCACTTCGCGAATTGGGACCAGGACGCCACCGCCATCGACGATCGCTACGGCGAGCAGGACCCAGCGGTCGTGGCCGCCGAGCTGGTCGAAGCGGCAGGAGCGATCGCCACGGCGTTCGACGACGTCATCGGCGACCAGTGGCAGCGCCGTGGGCACCGCAGCGACGGAGCGGTCTTCACCGTCGACTCGTTCGCCCGCTACGTGCTCCACGACCCGCTCCACCACCTGTGGGACGTCGGCGCCACCGAGGAGGTGGCCGCATCCCGTTAGCGTGGGCGCACATGTTCACCACGCAGGCTGATCCCGACCTCCCGCCGTCACCTGAGGTCGTCGCCGAGGGGTGCGGTGAGGACCCAGGAGCGTGGTGCGAGCGGATCCTCGACTGGACCGGCGAACCCGCGCTGGCGAAGGCCGCCGACTGGCTGTTCGCTCGCCCGCTGAAGATCCTGCTCATCCTCGCCGTGGCGTGGATCATCAACCGATTGGTCCGGCGGGCCATCAACCGCCTCGCCCGCCGGATGGCCAACCCGGCCATCCCGACCATCGGGGCAACGTTCGGCAAGTTCACGCCCGGCATGCTCCAGGCCACGAGCGAGGTCCCCCTGCGCTCGGCGGCACGGGCCGAGACCATGGCGTCGGTGCTGAAGAGCATCGCCACCGCCATCATCTGGGCTCTGGCGATCCTCACCGTCCTCGGCGAGGTGGGCATCAACCTCGGGCCCCTCATCGCCGGTGCCGGGGTGGCCGGCGTGGCCCTCGGCTTCGGGGCCCAGAGCCTGGTGAAGGACTTCCTGTCCGGCATCTTCATGCTGGTCGAGGACCAGTACGGGGTGGGCGACGTGGTCGATGTCGGCGAGGCCATCGGCACCGTCGAGGGCCTCACCCTCCGCACCACCCGCCTGCGCTCCGTCGACGGCGCGGTGTGGCACGTTCCCAACGGCGAGATCCGCCGGGTGGCCAACATGTCCCAGCAGTGGTCCCGTGTCCTGCTCGATCCCGAGGTCGCGTACGGGACCGACATCGCCCACGCCCGCGAAGTCATCATGAGGGTCGCCGACACGCTCTACCGCGAGCCGGAGTGGACCACGATGATCCTGGCACCGCCGGAGATCTGGGGGGTCGAGCGGGCCGGCCCGACCGGGATCGCGATCCGTCTCGTCATGAAGACGAAGCCGGGCGAGCAGTGGGCGATCCAGCGCGAGCTGCGGCACCGCCTCAAGGACGCGTTCGATGCCGAGGGGATCGATGTGCCGTTCCCTCAGCAGATCACGCGCTTCGCCGCCGACGAGGGGTCCGCCAATCCGCCGTTCACGACATCCGGGTCGGGCGGCGGAACCGATCGACCACCCGGTCCGTCGGGCGGCGCCCACGAGCCGGCGAAGGGGGACCCGGCCGAACCGCCGCCCGCCTGAGCGAGCCCTCGCATTGCGCTACTTCCTCGCGATGTGCACGCTCAGCGTGCGCGCCGCGAGGAAGCTCCGGTCGACTCCCGTTAGGCGGTGGTCTCCTCGGGCGCCAGCTGCGCCTCGACCGTGAGGCCGGCATCGGCCCCATCGACGACCTCGAGGACGAGCTCGGCGACCACGCCCGCCTCGCGGACATCGCCAGCGGCCAACTCGAGCGCCTCGATCGATGCGGCGTTGCCCTCGATGCGAACGTGGGTGGCCTCGGTGCGCAACGAGCGCTTGGCCTCGGTCTTGGCCTTGCGGATCTCGCCGAGGGCCGACGCAGCCACCTGCAACAGGAGGGGATGCGGCTCGACCGCACCGCCGAGCTCGTCGACGGAGGGCCATGGCGCCCGGTGCACCGACCCCTCCTGCCACCACGACCACACCTCTTCGGTGGCGAACGGGAGGAACGGGGCGAAGAGCCGCAGCAGGGCGGAGAGCGCCAGGTCGAGCGCGGTGGAGGCCGAACGGGCGGCCTCGTCGCCGGCGGCGCCGTAGGCCCGTCCCTTCACCAGCTCGAGGTAGTCGTCGCAGAACGTCCAGAAGAACGCCTCGGTGCGTTCGAGGGCACGCGCGTAGTCGAAGCCGTCGAAGGCGCGGGTCGCCTCTTCGATGAGGTCGGCGAGTTGCGCCAGCATCGCCCGGTCGAGCGGCGCGGTGACCGCGGTGGGGTCCATCGAGCCGTCGCCACCGAGGCTGAGTGCGAACTTGCTGGCGTTGAGCAGCTTGATGGCGAGGCGGCGCCCCACCTTCATCTGACCCTCGTCGAGCGCGGTGTCGGTGCCCGGGCGAGCGCTGGCGGCCCAGTAGCGCACGGCGTCGGAGCCGTGGGTGTCGAGCACCTCGTTGGGGGTGACGACGTTGCCCTTCGACTTCGACATCTTCTTGCGGTCGGGGTCGAGGATCCAGCCGTTGATGGTGGCGTGCGACCACGGCACCACACCGTGCTCGAGGTGGCCGCGCACGACGCTCGAGAACAGCCAGGTGCGGATGATCTCGGGGCCCTGGGGGCGCAGGTCCATGGGGAAGGTGCGCTCGAACAGGTCGGGGTCGTCCTCCCATCCGCACGCGATCTGCGGGGTCAGCGACGACGTGGCCCAGGTGTCCATGATGTCGGCCTCGCCGACGAAGCCGCCGGGCTTGCCGCGCTGGTCGTCGGTGTACCCGGTGGGGACGTCGGTGGACGGGTCGATCGGCAGCGACGACTCGTCGGGCACGAGGCGCTGGTCCCACAGCGGCAGCGCGTTGTCGTCGAGCCGGTACCACAGCGGGATCGGCACGCCGAAGAAGCGCTGGCGGCTGATGAGCCAGTCGCCGTTGAGGCCGTTGACCCAGTTCTCGTACCGCACCCTCATGAACTCGGGGTGCCAGTCGATCTGCGTTCCGACCTCGATGAGGCGGGCGCGCAGCTCGACGTCGTGGCCGCCGTTCTGGATGTACCACTGGCGGGTCGAGACGATCTCGAGGGGCTTGTCGCCCTTCTCGAAGAACTTCACCGGGTGGGTGATGGGCTTCGGCTCGCCGATGAGGGCACCGTGGTGCTTGAGGAGCTCGACCATGGCCTGCTTGGCGCTGAACACGGTCTTGCCTGCCAGCTCGGCGTAGGCGGCGCGGCCTTCTGTGCTCTCGATGGCCGCGGGGGCCTCGCTGATGAGACGGCCGTCGCGGCCCATGATCGTGCGGTTGGGCAGGTCGAGCTCGCGCCACCAGATCACGTCGTTGAGGTCGCCGAAGGTGCAGATCATGGCGATGCCCGATCCCTTGTCCTTCTGGGCGAGGTGGTGGGCCAGCACGGGCACCTCGACGCCGAAGACGGGCGTGGTGACGGTGGTGCCGAACAGCGCCTTGTAGCGTTCGT
>JAENWR010000156.1 GCA_016649895.1 Acidimicrobiia bacterium
CGTTGATGTGGAACGCGGCGGTGCCCGCCGGCCAGTAGCCCGAGCACTCCTCGCCCCGGATGGTGCGCCAGGCGAACGTGGCCCCCTGGAGGCCCAGCTCCTCGGCCCGTGACCGCGCCGCCGGGAGCGTGGCGTGGCGCCAGAGCAGCGCGTCACGCGCCGCGGCCGGTGCGATGTAGGTGAGCACCGACAAGGTGTAGGTGTCCATGTCCCAGAACGTGTGGCCGTCGTAGCCGCGGGCGGTGAGACCCTTGGCGGGGATGGCGCGCACCTCGGCGCGGGCCGCCGCCTGCACCTGTTGGAAGATGCCGTACCGCACGGCCTGCTGTAGGTGCGGATCACCGCCGATCTCGACGTCGGCGGTGGCCCACACGTCGTCGAGGTAGCCACGTTGCCCGGCGACGATGCCGTCCCAACCGACCCGCTTGGCGGCCGACATGGCCGCGTCGACCTGGTCGCGCACCGCCGGCATCGACCGCTCGGCCGACCACCCGTAGGCGATGAACTTCACGATGGACAACGTCTGACCGGGTTCGAGCTGCGTGCTGATGGTGACCCGAGCCAGGTCAGGCTCGACCTCGGTGTCGGTGACCGTGCCGTCGGGGCCGTCGACGACGTGGTCGATCGCGGCGGCCATCCGCAGCCCACTCGACGTGGTGCGGTGGCCGAGCTCGACGCCGTTGCCGTTGCTGGTGAAGTACTCGCTGACGAGCGGAGCCCGCAGCGCCTTCGCCGTTCGCACGTCGTCGGAACCCTCAGGGATGGGTTCGTTGGCGACGAGGTTCGATTGCACGGTGATGCGGACCGGTCCGTCGAGCGCCTCCACCTCGAAGCGCACCGCGGCGATCGACCGCTGGACGAACGACACCAGGCGGGTGCTGCGGATGCGCACGGTCTGGCCCGCTGGTGAGCTCCACTCGGCCTCGCGTCGCAGGACGCCGGCGCGCAGGTCGAGCTGACGGGTGTGGTGGTGCAGCGTGCCGTAGCGGATGTCGAACGGCTCGTCGCCCACCAGCAGCCGCAGCAGCTTGCCGTTGGTCACGTTGAGCAACGTCTGACCCTCGGTCGGGTACCCGAAGCCACCCTCGGCGTATGGCAGGGGGATCGTCTCGAAGAAGCCGTTGAGGTAGGAGCCGGGGACACCGTGCGGCTCGCCTTCGTCGAGGTTGCCGCGCAGCCCGATGTGACCGTTGGACAAGGCGAAGATCGACTCGGCTTCGGCGAGCCGTTCCAGGTCGATCTCGTTCTCGCTGATCGTCCACGGCTCGACGGGATAGGGCTCGGCTCCGATCAACGTTCCTCCACCAACTCGTCCAGGTCGGCGACGACGACGTCGGCACCGTTGGCCTTCAGCGCCTCGGCGTGCCCGGCGCGGTCGACGCCGATCACCCACCCGAAGCCGCCGGCGCGGCCGGCCGCCACGCCCGACACCGCATCTTCGATGACCGCGCACCGCTCCGGCGCGACCCCGAGGCGCGCCGCCGCAGCCAAGAACGTGTCGGGGGCCGGCTTGCCGGGCAGTCCCTCTTCGCCGGCCACGATGCCGTCGACCCGCACCTCGAACAGGTGCGACAGCCCGGCCGCCTCGAGCGAAGGACCCGCGTTCTTGCTGGCCGACACCACGGCCCGTCGCAGACCGGCCGCCCTCACCGCCTCGACGAAGCGCACCGAACCGTCGTAGACGGCGACGCCATCGCGAGCCAGCACCGCGAGCACCATGTCGTTCTTGCGTGCGCCAAGAGCGTGGACGGTGTCGGCCGAGCGCGGATCGGAGTCGGAGCCCTCGGGCAGGTCGATGCCCCGCGACGCCAGGAACCACCGCACGCCGTCGAGGCGCAGCTTGCCGTCGACGTAGGCCGTGTAGTCGGTGGCCACCTCGAACGGCGGGTGCGCGATGCCCTCGCGCTCGGACCGCTCTTCCAGGAACCGGTCGAACATCGCCTTCCACGCCGCTGCGTGCACCGTGGCGGTCTGGGTGAGCACCCCGTCGAGGTCGAACAGGCAGGCCTCGATGCCTGGGGGGAGGTCAGCGACGAGTATCGGCATCGGCCCGACGGTACCGCCGTGACGCCCGCCGATTCGACGATGGGGTGCTCCTCTCGTCCCCACGAACAAAGTCGCGGTCACCTGATCTGGCGCAGGGAGCGGGACCCGACGTCTTCGTATGGTCGTCTCAGAGGCCGGAACAGCCGGCCACCGAACCAGGAGAACGACGATGGCTGTTGCCCAGATCACCACCACCAATCTCTACAGCGACGAGCTCACCTGCCCCTCGTGCATCGCCAAGATCGAGCGACGGCTGGGCGCCCTGGACGGAGTCGAGACCGCCACGGTCCATTTCGGCAGCGGCCGCATCGAGGTGCAGCACGACCCGGCAGTGGCCACCGTCGCCGACCTGGTCGAGGCGGTCCAACGGGCCGGATATGCCGCGGCACCGAGGGGCTTCTGATGACCACGACCACTCGATCACCCGTCCCTGACACATCCACACGCTCCTCCGCGGGCTCCCTGCGCCGACTGGCCGGGGGGCCCTGGCGCGAACCGCTGGCCAGCGGGATCCTCATCGTCCTAGCCTTCGCCGTCCGCGGCCTGTCGGCCATGCTGTTCGCCATCGGGCTCATCGCCGCCACGCTTGTGGCCGGCCGGCCCATCGCGCTGCGCGCCGTGCGCGACCTCGCGGTGCGACGCATCGGCATCGAAGCGCTCGTGACCATCGCCGTGATCGGCGCGTTCGGTATCGGCGAGCTGTGGGAAGCGGCCGCGGTCACCTTCCTCTTCTCGCTGGGCGGCGCGCTCGAGCGGGCCACCATCGGGAGGACCCGGCGGGCCCTCACCCGCGTCTTCGAGCTGGTGCCCGAGACAGCGACGGTCCGGCGAGACGGCAGAGAGGTCGTCGTGAGACCGGGCGAGGTCGTCCCCGGCGAGATCGTGATCGTTCGGCCGGGCGCCAAGGTGCCCGTCGACGGCGAGGTGGTCGCCGGACGTGCCGCAGTCGACCAGAGCAGCATCACCGGCGAGTCGATGCCGGTGGAGAAGGACGCGGGTCAGCCCGTCTTCGCCTCCACCATCGTGAGCGGTGGGGTGCTCGAGGTGCGCGCCGACCGCATCGGCGGCGACACCGCCCTCGCCCACATCATCCACCGTGTCGAGGAGGCGCAGGAGGCCAAGGCTCCTGCGCAGCGCTTCATTGAGCGCTTCGCTCGCTGGTACACCCCCGGCATCGTGGTGCTGGCGTTCACCGCCTACGCCGTGACCCGCCGGCTCGAGCTGGCACTCACCCTGCTGGTCATCGGCTGCCCAGGTGCTCTGGTCATCTCGATGCCCGTCACGATGGTGGCCGGCATCGGTCGTGGCGCCCGCGACGGCATCCTCGTCAAGGGCGGCGACCACCTCGAAAGGGTCGGAAGCGTCACCGCGGTCGCCCTCGACAAGACCGGCACCCTCACCGTCGGTCGACCCGAGGTCACCGACGTGATCCCGATCGACGCCGCCGTCACCGAGCACGATGTGCTGGGTTGGGCCGCTGCTGCGGAGGTTGGCTCCGAGCACCCGTTGGCCCGGCCGATCATCGACGCCGCCGGAGCAGCAGGGATCGTGACCAGCTCGCAGAGCGACCACTTCGTCGCCCACGTCGGAGCCGGCGTCGAGACCGTGGTCGACGGCGAACGGATCGCCGTCGGCACCGCCCGACTGGCGGCCGAGCTAGGTGTCGAGGTCCCCGCAGTGGTGTCGGAGCAGCTGGAGCGTCTCCGGAGCCGTGGGCGCACTGCGATGCTCGTCCTCCGGGGCGATGCCGTCGTCGGCGTCCTCGGCCTCGCCGACCAGGTGCGAGCCGACGCGGCCGACGGCATCGCCCGACTGCGGGCGATCGGCATCGACACGATCGTGATCCTGACGGGCGACGCCCAGGCCGTCGGCGAGTCGGTCGCCGCGACGGTCGGCATCGACGACGTGCGCGCCGACCTCACCCCCGAGCAGAAGCTCGACGCCATCCGCGAGCTCCAGGCCCAGGGCCACGTCGTGGCGATGGTGGGCGACGGCGTCAACGATGCGCCCGC
>JAENWR010000091.1 GCA_016649895.1 Acidimicrobiia bacterium
CGACGGTTGCAGGTCGACCACCACCAACCGTGGCGCCAGGCCGGCGCCACCGACACCGCCAACAGCGACATGTTGTGCGGACACCACAACCGACTGAAAGAAGCCGGGTTTCGACCCGTCCGGGGCCCCGACGGCACCTGGGCCCTCACCCGACCCGACGGCACCCCCATCACCCCAGGCGCATGACCGGCTCCCGTGAGCCGTGGGAGCTTCTTGAGGCCTCATCCGATGGCAACGAAGCTGCCCACGGCCGGAAACGCCTCGTTCACACCGGCTGCGTACGGTCGCCTCCATGGAGACAGGCATGGAGACATTCGTGGTGCGCCTCTGGCTCTCGGACCGACCCGGTGCCCTCGGCGCCGTCGCCAGCCGCATTGGAGCGGTGGGTGGCAGCGTGGTCGGCATCGAGATCCTGGAGAGGGGAGCGGGGAGGGCGATCGACGAGTTCGTCGTCGAGTTGCCGGGCGATCACTTGGTCGACCTGCTGATCAGCGAGGTGTCGCAGGTCGACGGCGTCGAGGTGGAGCTCGTGCAGCCGATCGGCCGGGCGATCCACGACCCTCGCCTCGATGCGCTCGAGACCGCGGCGATCCTGGTGGGAGCGTCCACCACCGACGACCTGCTCGAGGCGCTCACGGTGCACGCACGCCGCACCATCGGCGCCAGCTGGGCCGCGGTGGTCGACCTCGAGGAGGGCGAGATCTGGGCATCGGTGGGCGAGTGCCCGGCGACGGCCTGGCTGGCGGCGTTCGTCGAGGGCACCCGCACGGTGGCATCGGACTCGTGCAGCCCCGACGACGTGGCGTGGGCTCCGCTGCCCGCATCGGGCGTGGCGTTGCTCCTCGGCCGGGACGGCATGGCGTTCAGGGCCATCGAGCGGAGGCACGTCGCCGCCCTGGCGAGGATCGCCGACACCCGGTTTCGCGACCTGACGGTGCGATGCTCGCGTGCCTGGCACCCTTCGTCGAACCCCGGTGCCCGGGTGAACTGACGAGGGGCTGTGCCGCTACTCGGGCGCAGCCCAGCCGCGCGATCTCTCCACCGCACGGTGCCACGTGAGGTGAGCCGCGTCGGCCGCGGAGCGGTCGGCACTCGGTGTGGCTTCGAGGTCGGAGGCCCATAGCGCCTCGATCTGATCGACCGAGGCCCAGACTCCCTCGGCCAGCCCTGCCAGGTAGGCAGCGCCGATGGCAGTGGTCTCCTGGTGTGCCGCCCGGGTGACCGGCACGCCCAGTTGGTCGGCCTGGATCTGCACCAGCAGGTCCATCGCTGAGGCGCCGCCGTCGACCCGCAGGATCTCGACCTCGCGACCTGCCGCGCCGCACATGGCATCGACGACGTCGCGGGTCTCATGCGCCATCGCTTCGACCACGGCGCGCGCCAGCTGGGCGCGTCCGGTGCCACGGGTGATGCCCACGATGGTGCCCCGCGCGTATGGGTCCCACCAGGGGCTTCCGAGGCCGGTGAAGGCGGGCACGAACACCACCCCGCCAGTGTCGTCGCACCCTGCCGCCAGCGGACCGATCTCGGCGGCCTCGGCGATGATGCCGAGGCCGTCGCGCAGCCACTGGACGGCGGCACCGGTGACGAAGATGGCGCCTTCGAGCGCGTAGTGGGTGACCGGTTCGCCGCCGTCGCGACCAGCCAGTGTCCACGCCACGGTGGTGAGCAGCCCCTCGACCGGATCGGGGCACCTCTCGCCGATGTTCATCAGCACGAACGAGCCGGTTCCGTAGGTGTTCTTCGTCATCCCCGGGCGGACGCAGGCCTGTCCGAACAGTGCGGCCTGCTGGTCGCCGGCGATGCCGCTGATCGGGATGCCCGCTCCCAGAGCGGTGGTGTCGGCGGTGACGCCGAACCGGCCGCTGCTGGGCAGCACGACGGGCAGTGCCTGGGCCGGGCAGCCGAAGAGGGCGATCAGCTCGTCGGACCACGCCATGTCGCGGATGTCGAACAGCAGCGTGCGACTGGCGTTGCTGGGATCGGTGGCGTGCACCGCGCCGGCGGTGAGCTTCCACAGCAGCCACGAATCGATGGTGCCGAGGGCGAGGTGCTCGTCGGCTTCGACGCCGTTGTCGAGCAACCACCGGATCTTGGTGGCCGAGAAGTAGGGATCGAGCACCAGGCCGGTGCGCTCCCTGACGAGTGGGAGGTGGCCGTTGGCGGCCAGTTCGTCGCATCTGGCGGCGGTGCGTCGGTCCTGCCACACGATGGCGCGATGGCGGGGCGTGCCGGTGCGTCGATCCCATGCCACCACCGTCTCGCGCTGGTCGGTGATGCCGATGGCCGCCACCGGTCCCTCGATCTGAGGTGCCAGCTCGGCGAGGGTGGTCTGCACCGCCGCCCAGATCTCCTCGGCGTCGTGCTCGACCCATCCGGGACGGGGGAAGTGCTGGGTGAACTCGCGGTAGGACCACGCGGTGGGTCGTCCGGATGCATCGACTGCGAGCGCCCTCACCCCCGTGGTCCCCGCATCGATCGAGATGACGGTGGACACAGCCCGACACACTATGCAGCTGGCTAGCGTGGTGCTCGACGTCGGGCCACATCGGTCATCGGGCCGAGGAGGAGAACTGGTGTGCGCATCGGAGTGCTGACCGGCGGTGGCGACTGCCCCGGGCTCAACGCCGTCATCCGGGCCGTCGTACGCAAGGCCGAGCGTCACCATGGCGACACCGTCATCGGATTCCACGATGGCTATCGGGGCCTCATCGAGAACGACTGGACCGAGCTCGACATCGAGCGCTGTCGTGGCATCCTCCCGCGCGGTGGCACCATCCTGGGCACCAGTCGGATCCAGCCCTACACCCTCCACGACGGTGTCGAGCGGGTGCGCCTCACCATGTCCGAGCTGGGCATCGGTGGCGTCATCGCCATCGGCGGTGAAGGCTCGCTCGGCGCGGCGCGCGACCTCCACGACGACGGCATCCCCATCGTGGGTGTTCCGAAGACCATCGATAACGACATCGACGCCACCGAGATGACCTTCGGGTTCGACACGGCGGTGCAGATCGCCACCGACGCCATCGACCGCCTCCACACCACGGCCGAGTCGCACGACCGGGTGATGGTGGTCGAGGTGATGGGGCGCCACACCGGTCACATCGCGATCCGGTCGGGGCTCGCCGGCGGTGCCAGCCTCACCCTCGTTCCCGAGCACCCGTTCGACATCGCCGCGGTCTGCGACTCGATCCTGCGCCGCCACCAGCGGGCCAAGAAGTACGCCACCATCGTCGTGGTGGCCGAGGGGGCCCGCCCGGCGCCGGGCACGATCGACATCGGACCGGCCGAGGTCGACCAGTTCGGGCACGAGCGCCTCGGTGGCATCGGCCAGATCGTCGCCGCCGAGATCGAGCGCCGCACTGGTTACGAGACCCGCGTCACCATCCTCGGCCACGTGCAGCGCGGCGGCACCCCCACCTCGTTCGACCGGGTGCTGGCATCTCGCTATGGCATCGCCGCCATCGACGCCGTGCACGAGGGAGCGTTCGGTCAGATGGTGGCGCTGCGCGCCGACCGCATCATCCAGGTGCCACTCAGCGAGGCCACCGGCCGACTCAAGACCGTGAGCCCCGACCTGTACGACGCCGCGTCGCAGTTCTTCTCCTGAGTCGAGGTCAGCTCCGCGTCGACGGTGGGCCGAGGGGACAGTCGAACCGGCCGAGGTCCTGGATCCTGAGGAACTGGGCGTAGTCGCACTGGTCGACCGGGTCGCTCTTGTCGGCAACCTCTGGCCCGGCGGGGACGCTCTGGGGCTCGTCGTCGATGAAGAACCGGACCGCGTCGATGTCGTCGTCGAGGCCCATGGCGGTGACGACGATCTGCGCCACGGCGCGGGTGCGGTCGGAGCCGGGAACGCGCAGCAGCGTGTCGTCGGAGAGGTGGATGCGCAGGGTGCCATCATCGGCGAGCTCGGTGCGCTCGATGAGGACGTCGGGCGGAACCGCTGGCGGTACCGTGTTGAGCAGTTCGTCGTTGCCGCTCTCGTCGAGCGCGGTCTCGGAGGCGAGGGTGTTCAAGATCTCGTGCAGCGCGAGCGAACTGTCGAGTGGCCGTTCGGCGGCGACGAGTAGATCGTCGAGGATGAAGTAGAGCCGGCGGTTGGTCGTGGCCCCTCGTGTGGTGGTGGACGTGGTGGTCGTGGGGTTCACTACCTCGACCACCTCGGGGTTGGTGACGATCTGGGCTTGGTCGTCGGTAGGGAGAGCGCACGCGGAGACCGACGCGACGACGACGAGGGCGAGCGGCCAACGGAGATGGTGGCTCACGGAGCCCTCCCCGGGGTTTCGGCGCCGGATGGTGCCGGAGCGACATCGGCGAGGTCGGGGAGCGAGAGGTCGGGCGCTTCGGGACGGCCGTCGTCGTCGTCACCATCTAATGCCCCAGCGGGCAGCGTCACGATGAAGCGGGCGCCGCTGTCGCCGTCGGGCCGGTCGTCGATCGACACCCGGCCTCCGTGCAGCGCCACGTGTTCGGCCACCAGCGCCAGTCCGAGGCCCGACCCCGTGTCGGAGCCGCGGGCGCCGGCGCCGGCGCCGCGCGAGAAGCGGTCGAACACGCGCGCGCGATCGGCCTCGTCGATCCCGGGTCCACGATCCTCGACCACGATGTCGACCTCGTCGCCGCGGTGCACCACGCGCACGGCGGTGGCGCCGCCGGCGTACTTGCGGGCGTTGTCGATGAGGTTGGCCACGACTTGGGCCAGGCGACGCTTGTCGACGCTCACGATGAGATCGGTGGATGCCCCATCGGTGAGCACGGGGATGGTTTCGTGGGTGGCGAGGGCGACGGCGCGCGACAAGAACTCGGGCAGGAGCACCGGATCGAGCTGGAGGTGCGCCGCCCCGCTGTCGAAGCGGGAGATCTCGAGCAGGTCGGCCACCAGCTGCTGGAACCGGTTGACATCGTCGACGAGCAGGTCGAGCGCCGATTGCGAGCGAGGTGGCAGCTCGTCGCGCCGGGTCTGGAGGACCTCGGCCGAGGCCGCGAGGGTCATGAGGGGCGATCGCAGCTCGTGGCTGACGTCGGAGGCGAAGCGGGCGTCGCGCTCGATGCGGCTCTGGAGGGCGGTGGCCATCTCGTTGAAGGATGACACCAGGACGGCAAGGTCGGGATCGTGGGCCGCCTCCAGCCGGGTGTCGAGGCGGCCGCTGGCGATGGCGTGGGCGGCTAGGCCGACATCGGTGAGGGGGAGGAGGGTGCGCCGGCTCGCCCACCAGCCGAGGGTGGCTCCGGCGAGCGTGACCAGGCCGCTGGCGCCCGCGAGGTAGGCGGCGAGCAGGTCGAGCGAGTGCTCGAGGTCGCTGAGGTCGACCAGCTCGAGGTAGATGGCATCCTCGGCGATCAGCGGCACACCGAGGGCGAGCATCGGCGTGTCGGCGATGCGGTAGCGCATCGTCGCGGCCGACCCGCCTTCGAGCGTCTGGCGCAGCGAGCGGGGGACGTCCTCGAACGAGTGCCGGGTGCCCGCCGTGGCGATGGTGGGGGGATTGGCGCTGGTGGACACCTCCTCGCGGAGCACCGTGCCGGCGGCGGCGGTGGGAAGCGACGACAGGTGGTCGCGCATCCAGCCCTCGGGTCGGGCGCCACCTGCGAGCTGTCGACGGACGCTTCCGGCGTTGCGGATGACCGTGTCGAGCTGCTCGGCCTCGCGCTGGTTGAGCTGCGACTGCCGGGTGAACGCCCAGGTGGAGGTGGAGAGGGCGACCGACAGCAGCAGGGATCCGAGACCGAAGGCGAGCGTGATGCGGGCCCTCAGGCCGAGGCGACGGGGGCGGAACCTCATGGTCAGGGCTGCAGCTTGTAGCCGAGCCCTCGGACCGTGACCACGTGGCGGGGGTTGGCCGGATCGGCCTCGACCTTGGTGCGCAGGCGGCGGATGTGCACGTCGACCAGGCGACCGTCGCCGAAGTAGCCGTAGCCCCACACCCGTTCGAGGAGCACCTCGCGGCTGAACACCCGGCCCGGGCTCGACGCCAGTTCGACGAGGAGCCGGAACTCGGTCTTGGTGAGGTGGACCTCGGCGCCGGCGCGGGTGACCACGCCTTCGTCGGGGATGATCTCGAGGTCGCCGAGCCGCACGTGGGCGCTGAGGGGGTCGGTGGCGCGCACCCGGCGCAGCAGCGCCCGGATGCGGGCCGACAGCTCCTTGGGGGCGAACGGCTTGGTGAGGTAGTCGTCGGCACCCGCTTCGAGCCCGGCGACCACGTCGTGGGTGTCGGCTCGGGCGGTGACCATCACGATGGGCACATCGGAGTTGCGGCGGATGGAGCGGCACACCTCGAAGCCGTCGATGCCTGGCAACATGATGTCGATGAGGACGACGTCGGAGGGGTGTCGGGCGAAGAGCTCGAGCGCCTCCTCGCCGTTGTCGGCCTCGTCGACGATCCAGCCCTCGTCCTCGAGCGCGAGCTTCACCGCAGTGCGGATGCGCTCGTCGTCCTCAACGGTCAAGATCCGGGTACCCACGTCAGGAATGGTGCCTCATCGCGGACCCGGAAGGGGGGAGGGTTGTTCGGAGGCGCGCCGAACCGTGTCGGCATCGGCCTCGCGCAGGACGTCGGCGAGCTGGTCGAACAGGTGTGGTGGCGCAGCGAGGACGAAGTCGGAGCTGGGCGGGCCGCCCCGGAGATCGCCGACACGCGCCCCCGACTCGGCGGCGATGACGCAACCCGCCGCCATGTCCCACGCGGCCAACCCGCTCTCGAAGTAGGCATCGACCCGGCCACACGAGGTGGAGCACAGGTCGACGGCGGCACCGCCCATGCGGCGCACGTCGCGGATCTGTCCGATGAGGTCGGTGAGGACCCGGGCCTGCTCGACCCGGACGGGCGCCGAGTAGGCGAAGCCGGTGGCGACGAGCGCCTGGGAGAGGTCGGTCTGGTCCGAGCAGCGGACGGGGCTGCCGTTGCGGTGGGCCCCGCCGCCGAGTCGGGCGGAGAAGAGGTCGTCGTGCACGGGATCGGCGACCACCCCGATGCTCGGCACGTCGTCGATGACGACGCCGATCGACACCGAAAAACCGGGGTGCCCGTAGACGTAGTTGGTGGTGCCGTCGAGCGGGTCGATGACCCACCGGACGCCGGTGGTGCCCACCACGTCGGTGCCCTCCTCGCCGAGGATGCCGTCGCTGGGGCGTGCCGCCAGTATCCCCTCCACCAGGAGCCGCTCCGATGCCCGGTCGATGTCGGTGACCAGGTCGGTCGACGTGCTCTTGGCGTCGATCAGGAGCGCACCGCGGGCCTGGCCGTCGAGGAGCAGTTCGGCGGCCGCGAGGGCGAGGCGCTCAGCCAGAGCGAGGAGCGGGTCGAGCTGGTGCACGGTCAGTTCCCGTCGTCAGCGCTTTGGCGCTGGCGGCGCTCTTCGATGGAGCGCCACTCGGTCATGGCCCGCAGCGCCAGGACCGCGACGACGGCGACGCCTCCGGCCGCCACCACCGCGCCGATGACACCGCCGATGTTGGCGGCGAGCCCGCCGTCGCCCGCCGTCTGGATGTCGGTGACCGCGTAGCCGATGAGACCGCCACAGATCCCGGCCAGGCAGATGGCTCCGAACGCCACCATGCGGGCCAGCGGCGACGGCAGGGCGGCGGCCGGTGCGGGTTGGGAGTGGGTTCCGGGCGGGTCGATCGCGGGGCGGCTCATCGGCCCCATGCTATGACGAGCCGTCGTAGAGTCGCCCCCGTGCGGTCCCTTGTCATCCTCCCCACCTATCAAGAAGCCGAGAACATCGTCGACGTGCTCGGCCGCGCGCGCGAGTCGCTCCCAGAGGCCGACATCTTGGTGGTGGACGACAACAGCCCCGACGGCACCGCAGACCTCGCTGAGGGCGCCGCGTCAGCTCTCGGGCAGATCTCGGTGATGCGACGTCCGGGCAAGGCAGGCCTGGGCTCGGCCTACCGCGCCGGGTTCGCAGAGGGGTTGCGCGAGGGCTACGAGGTGATGTTCGAGATGGACTCCGACCTGAGCCACCCGCCGTCCTCGCTGCCCGACCTCCTCGCTGCGGTCGACGAGGGCGGTGCCGATCTCGCCATCGGCTCGCGCTACGTGCCAGGCGGATCGATCCCCAACTGGCCCACCCATCGCCTTCTGCTCTCGAGGTGGGGGAACCGCTACGTCAACGTGGCGCTCGGGCTGAGCGTCCGCGACACCACCGCGGGGTTTCGGGCCTACCGGGCTTCGGCGCTCGAGACCATCGGCGTCGATCGCATCGGCGCCGAGGGCTATGCCTTCCAGATCGAGATGACCTACGCGCTCAGCAGGGCAGGGGGCCGCATCACCGAAGTGCCCATCGCCTTCACCGACCGCATCCGTGGCACCTCGAAGATGTCGGGCCGCATCGTCGCCGAGGCCATGCTGCTCGTCACCTGGTGGGCTGTCCGCGACCGTGTGCTGCGGCGGAGAGGTCATCTCGATGCGTGAGTGGTTGGTCGCGGGCGGCATCATCCTCGGACCCGAGGGTCTGCTCCTCGTCGAGAACCGGCGCCGCAACGGCCACCACGACTGGAGCCCGCCTGGTGGCGTCATCGACGACGGTGAGACCCTCATCGGAGGTCTCACCCGCGAGGTCAGCGAGGAGACGGGCCTCACCGTCACCAGTTGGGCCGGACCCCTCTATCGGCTCGAGACCGTGGCCCCTGGCCTCGGGTGGCACCTCCGGTTCGAGGCTCACCTGGCGCTGGAGTACACGGGTGAGCTGCACATCGACGACCCCGACGGCATCGTCGTCGACGCCGCCTGGGTGGACCCCGACCTCTGCGGCGAGCACCTGGCGTCGAACCACCCGTGGGTTCGTGAACCGCTCGTCGAGTGGCTGCTCGAACGGTGGGACGACGGCCGGTCGTTCGGCTACCGGGTCGACGGTGATGGTCCGGGCCACACGGTGGTCACACGGGTGTGAGCCCGCCGGGAGCGGGCGGCACCCGTACCGTGCTCCACGTCGACATGGACGCGTTCTACGTGTCCGTCGAGCTCCTCCGCCGTCCTGAGCTCCGGGGCCGACCGGTGGTGGTCGGCGGCGACGGCGCCAGGGGGGTGGTGGCCGCGGCCTCCTACGAAGCCCGTGCGTTCGGCGTGTTCTCTGCCATGTCGTCGGTTCGCGCCCGCCAGCTGTGCCCTCACGCCGTCTTCTTGGCGGGCGACCATGCCCTCTACTCCCAGGTCAGCGCTCGGGTGATGGCGATCTTCCGCGAGTACACGCCCCTGGTCGAGCCGCTCTCGCTCGACGAGGCCTTCCTCGACGTGTCGGGCGTGCGGCGCCTGCACGGCAGCGGTGCCACCATCGCCGCCACCATTCGGACGCGGGTCCTGCACGAGGAGGGCCTCGGGTGCTGCGTGGGCGTCGCATCGTCGAAGTTCGTGGCCAAGCTGGCTTCGAAGGCGGCCAAGCCCGTCGCCGCGAGATCCGGGACCCGTGCCGGGCGCGGGGTCGTGGTGGTCGAACCCGGCAACGAGGTCGTCTTCGTGCAGCGGCTGCCCGTCGGCGCCCTCTGGGGAGTGGGGCCCGCCACCCTGGAGCGACTCGGTCGTCTCGGGATCTCGACGGTGGCCGAGCTGGCGGCGGTGCCGCTGCCCCACATCGTCGGGGCCGTCGGGCGGGCCAGCGGGACACACCTCCACCAGCTGGCGCACGCCATCGACGACCGGCCAGTCGAGCCGGAGTCGACGCCGAAGTCGGTGAGCCACGAGGAGACCTACGCCAACGACGTCACGTCGTCAACCGACCTGCGGCGTGAGATCGTCCGGCAATCCGATGCCGTCGCCGGTCGGCTCCGACGCCAGGGACTCGCCGGACGCACCGTGCAGCTCAAGGTCCGCTTCTCCGACTTCCGGACGATCAGCCGCTCGAACACCGTCAGCGGCGGCCTCGACACCGGTCCCGCCATCGCCCGCGAGGCCAAGGCCCTCCTCGACAAGGTCGACGTGGCGGGTGGCGTGCGGCTTCTCGGTGTCGCGGTGACCGGCCTCTCCGAGGAACGCTCGCGGCAGCTGACGTTCGATGACCCCGGACCCGACTGGAGCGACGCCAGCCGAGCGGTGGACGAGATCCGCGACCGGTTCGGCGACACTGCCATCGGTCCGGCCGCAGCGGCAACCGAACGTGGTCTGAAGCTCACGCGACGTGGCGCTCAGCAGTGGGGCCCCGCCGACCCCTGACGGCTCCTGGTCCCGTGGGCTCGCCGCGTTGTCGATCGTCGGGAGCTGTGCGAGACTTTGGGTCCATGATCTGGGACCACCGGGTTCCGAAGGGGTAAGGGAGCGAGCGTGCCGCTTTCCGAGGACGAGCAGCGAATCCTGCAGCAGATCGAGGCGCAGCTGTACGAGAGCGACCCTGCCCTCGCCCGAGAGGTCGCCAGCACGACCGTCTACTCGCACGCGTTCCGCAACATCAAGCTGGCCGTGGCCGGCTTCGTCGCCGGTTGCGTGATGATGGTCCTCCTCCTCCCGGTGTCGTTCTTCCTGGCGTTCGGTGGCTTCCTCGTCATGCTCGGCTCCGCCCTCTTCTTCGAGCGCAACGCCCGACGCCTGGGTCGGGCCGGTCTCGAGCAGATGACCCACACCGTGCGCGGCGCCGGTGTGCGCGATTACTTCGGCACCACCGGGCAGCGGATGCGCGAGCGCTTCCGCGGCGAGGACGAGTAGCCCCTCCGCAACGATCAGGTGGTGGTCACCACCGTCGCCTGCTGACGGGTCCGGCGCGGGCGGGCGCCGAGCACGGTACGTGGATCGGCCCGCCCCACGAGTCGGCGCCAGAGCGGAAGCCGCTCGGTGGTGGCCCTCACCAGTCGATTGGCGAGCTCGATCGACCGGGCCACGTCGACATCTGCGGCCGGGCCGGGCGCGTAGCGAGCCCCGGTGGTGAGGGCGGCGAGCTCGTGCAGCTCGTCGTGGTGGCGGCGCAGCGAGGCCCCGGCCCGCTGGGCGTACTCGCGGTAGGTCTCCGACGCGCGGGGCACGGCGTGGCGGCGGGCTAGCGCCTCGACCACCTCGGTCCACGCCACCTGCACTCGGGCCGTGCCGTGGTCGGCGACGCGGCGACGCCGGAGGTCGCGGCGGAGCAGCGCCAGGCCGCTGATCAACACCACCCAGACGACGGCGACGGCAACCGCTGCTGCGGCCCAGATCAGGACTGTCGGGCCCTTCCAGTCGCCCTCGTCGCTGACACCCCCGCCCGCACCGTCGGCCATCTCCGGGAAGAGGTCTTCGCCGAAGTCGTCGGGGAGGGTCGTTGCCGTGGCGTCCTCGGGCAGCGTTGGTGTCGTCGTCTCGCCGCCGGAAGGACCGTCGGCCTCCGGGCTGAGGTTCGTCCACGCCTCCGAACCGGGGGAGACGCGGCCTGGGGTGGGCTCGAACGGCACCCACCCGGCGCCCGGGAACCACACCTCGGGCCACGCGTGGGAGTCCTCGCCTCGGACGGTGAAGAACTCCGGCCGAGCGGCCGACTGGTCGCCCTCGGTGAACCCCACGGCGACTCGCGAGGGCAGTCCGACGCTGCGCGCCATCGCCGCATAGGAGGCGGCGAACTGCTCGCAGTAGCCCTGGCGCTGCTCGAAGAGGAAGGCGACGATCTGGTCTTCGCCCGACCCCTCGGGGATCTCGGTGCTGTAGGTGAAGTTGTCCCTGAAGTGGTCCTGCAGCAGGAGCGCCCGGTCGTAGGGGGTGGTGGCCCCGGCGGTGATCTGCGCGGCGAGGTCGGCCACGCGTGGGTCCATGGGCGGGAGCTGCAGGTAGCGGTCGGCAACCGATGGGGGGACCGCACCGCTGATGGCCCGGAGCTGTTCGGCGGTGTGGTCCGGGAGCACCGACTCGACGATGTACTCGAAGCCATCTCCGGCCCGCTCGTCGAGGAGGAGCGTGGCCGAGTGGTCGTCCCACGTGACCTCCCCCTCGGGGATGTCGATGGCGACGGGTTGGAAGGCCGCGGGCAGGTACTCGGAGCTGAGCGAGCGGATCTTGATCTGATGGCTGATGCGGGTATCGCTGGGGCGCCCAGGGACGTTGCGGAAGTTGCCGTCGACCGGTCGGAAGCGGGAGTCGACCGTCCAGGTGCTGCCATCGAAGTCGTCGAGGGCCATCATCCGCCAGTAGGAGGCGACGGGCGACTCGACGACGAACGCGACCTCGCGAGATTGGTTCACGAGCCGGGCCCGGATGTCGACGAGTGGGCTCATGATGAAGCGCTTGCCATCGCCGCCCCCGCCGCGCCAGGTCCAGAGGCCCTCGTCGGCGGCGCCCGGCAGGGCCGGCCCGATCACCAACGTGAGCGCCGCCGCCACGGAGATGAGCACGCCACCCACCCGCATGAGCGCGTCGGGGCCCCGCCGGGCGTCGCCCGGCAGCCACGAGATGGCGCGCTCCGCGTCGATGCCGCGCACGCAGAGGGTGAACCCGAGGGTGGCGACCACGAACAGCACGGCCGAGGTGATGCGGTGCTCGCCGGATCCGAGGAGCGAGCACAGCGTGAACAGCGTGAAGGGCGGCACCAGAGCTTGCAACGGCGCCCGTAGCGAGAACGCGGCGATGTCGGCCATCAGCGCGACGAGGGCGAGGCCGAGGATCGACGCCAGGATGAAGCCGTCGGTGGTGGGCGTGGGCGCCCTGGCGGTGGGGTAATCGCTGGCGGCCTGGTCGATGGCGTCGGCGAAGGCCCCGAACGTGTCGCCGGTGGGCAGCCCGAGGCGAAGGGTGTCGGGGGCGACCGACCAGCCGAGGACGAGCAGCACGGTGAGCGCCACCGCGGCCACCTGCAGGAAGATCCCCAGACCGAGGCGGCGGACGCCTGCGGACACCCCGTGGAGTGCCATCGCGGTGAGGAAGAGCGGCATGACCCATGCCGCGTCGTCGAAGAGACGTCCGAACCCGAACGCGACCGACGCGGTGACCCCGAGCAGGGCGAGCTCGGCCATCACCACCCGAGGGCCACGGAGAGCGCTCACCGGGCTGCCGCCGTCGAGCGTCGTCGCCGCGACCGCGACGACATCGCCTGGTTCCAGGCGGTGGCGAACGGCACGTCGCGACGCACTCGGATCTCGCCAGGGCGTTGCGGTTCGACCGACACAGGGGCCTGGACGTCCCATGCCGAACGTTCGACGAGCACCGTCGTGAGCGTGGCGTACCGGTGCCGGATGGCATCGATGCGGGTGCGGTCGTGCGGTCCGAGCTCGCCGGAGATGACGACGAGCGCGCCGCCGTCGGAGGTGCGCGCCAGCGAGTCGAGGAGCCGCGTGAGGCTCGACGCCGCCGACCGGGGCACGGTGGCGAGGTACTCGAGGATGGCGGAGTAGGCGGCGTTGCCGGGCACGAAACCCGAGTCGGTGCCGTCGGTGCCGACGATGCGGATGAGATCGCCGCTGCGTCGGGCCGCGGTGATGACACTGGCCGCCGCCGAGACACCCAGGTCGAGGGACGCCTCGGTCTGCACGTCGTTGCGGAGGTCGAGCAGGACCGTGGCCCGCCCCTGCCACGGCAGCTCGGTCTGGCGGACCTGGAGCTCGTCGTAGCGAGCCGTCGATGGCCAGTGCACCTTGCGCAGCTCGTCACCGATCTGGAACGGCCGGATCGCGAAGAACTCGTCGCCGGACCGGCCGAGTGAGGATGGCGACTCGTCCGCAGCATCCGGATCGTGTCCGGCGGTCTCGGGCAGACCCGCGATGGGATCGATGTGGGGGTAGACGGTGAGGTCGTTGCGACCGGCGGCACGGATGCGCACGGCGGTGAGCCCGAACGGATCGGCGAGCAGGAGGTGGAGCGGACCGATCTGCACGAGTCCACGACGTTCGGTGGGGAGCTGGTAGGCGGCCCGCGCCGTGGCACCCGGCTGCATGGGTCCGAGCCCGAGGTCGGCGCCGCGAGTGCCGCTGACCGCATCGAGGAGGCGCAGCACCGGGGTGGGGCGGGTTCCGCGGTTGGTGATCTGCAGGTCGATGCGGCTCGGGGTGCCGGCGTGCACCCGGGCCGGGTGGACGTCGCGGCGGACCTCGACGTCGATGCGCACGAGGACGGCACGGAGCACGACGGCGAGGACCAGGAGCCCAGCGGCGGCGCCGAGGAGCGTCAGCTCGAGGGTGCCGAAGAACCGACCGGACGCGAGCAGCGCGAGCGACGCCGCGCCGAGACCCCAACCCTGCCGGGTCAGGACCACCGGGTGCCTCGTGGCGCCGTCATCGTCCCGTCCAGGCGGGGACGGGCACGCTGCGGAGCACGTCGTCGATCGCCTCGTCGGTGGTGCGGCCCTGCAGCTCGGCTTCGGGCGTGAGGAGCAGCCGGTGGCCGAGGACGGCGTGCGCCAGTGCCTTCACGTCGTCGGGGACGACGAAGCTGCGCCCGGCGAGCGCGGCGGCGGCTCGGGCGCCACGTTGCCAAGCAAGGGTGGCGCGAGGCGACATGCCGAGCGCCAGGGCGGGATGGCGGCGGGTCGCCTCGGCGAGGTCGA
>JAENWR010000070.1 GCA_016649895.1 Acidimicrobiia bacterium
GAGATGGCCGAGCAGTTCCATCAGGCGACGGTGCGGTTCGGTGCCGCCCTCGCCGGGGCGACGGCGTTGGTGGTCGCCGCGATCCCGCTGCTGTCGTAGCGGTCGGCGCCCTCATCCGCGAACGCGATCGACCGGATCGAGGTCTGGGGCCTCCGATCGACGCGGGGCAGGTGGTCAGCGGCCGGCCGGTTCATGCGCGCTGAGCAGCGGGTCAAACTGTTCCGATCCCGGGCCCGAAGACCCCGTCGAGAGACCGCCGCACGTCGTCGACGTCGAGGTGGGTGTAGATCATCGTCGACACGATGCTGGCGTGACCGAGCTGGCGCTGCACGTGCGCGACCCCGACGCCGGCACGGATGAGCTCGGTCGCCAGCGAGTGGCGCCAGCGGTGCGGGTAGTGCCGGCCGGGCAGCCCGGCACCCTGGGCGGCGAGCCGGGTCTCACGCTGGAGCGCCGACACCGAGCAGCGCAGGTGAGGATCGGGCACCAGCGCGTGGGTGTTGACGAACAGGTAGGGCGTGTCCGGAAGTTCCGGGCGGACATCGCGGATGAAGACCTCGAGCACGTCGCCGAGCGGGGCAGGGATGGCGATCGTCCGATGGCGCGACCCCTTGCCGAGCACCTCCAGGCGGCGGGCGTCGAGGTCGATGCGGTCTCGCCGCAGTCCCGACACCTCACCAGCCCTCGCCCCGGTGTAGCGGAGGGTGGCGATGATCGCGTGTCGCTGACGGCCCCGCAGCTCGGTGAGGGTGGCGGTGTGCGCGAGCACCGCCGCCATCTCGCCCGGTGTGTACACGTCGACCCGGTTCGGGTTCCGCTTCGGTGGGGACAGGGTCGCTGACGGGTCGGCGGCGAGCTCTCCCTCGGCGACCAACCAGCGAAAGAACGTTCGAAGCGCGTTGACCTCCGCGTACACCGTGGCCGGCGAGATGCCCCGAACTGCTTCGGCGACCAGATGGTCGGCGAGGTGCCGAGCCCGAACCTCCTCGAGACCCACACCGGGGTGAGAGCGCGTCCACCAGGCGAGAAAGCAGGTGACGTAGTGGCGTTCATGGCGCACCGTGGCGGCCGCCAGGTTGCGGACCACCCGGAGGTGGTCAGTGAAGCGGCCGATCAGCGGTTCGTACGGCTCAACGTCGGGCATGGTGCACCTTCACTACTGGACGTTTCGGTCGCAGGGGGAAGGCGCACGGTTGGCACCGAGCGTCGACACGATAGCGCCGAGCCCGGCACGAGGTCACCGCGGCTCACCTCGATCTGTGAGCGCACCAGGTGCTCTCTCACGCCTTGAGCACTCGCACCCAGCGAAGCTCGACCCGACTCGGAGCGGCGGCGATCGTCGCTGCTCTCATCGCGGCTCTCCTCTCCCTCGCCTCGCCCGCGGGCGCTCAGCCGGTCGTCAACTCGCCGCTCGCCGCCGGCACCCGATCCTGCTCACCGGCAGCACCCTGCCGGCGGAGACCTCGGCTGAGCTCACCGCTGCTGGCATCCGGCAGGTCATCATCCTCGGTGGCACCAACGCCGTCCCGGCCGCGGTGCAGACGGCAATCGAGGCCATGGACATCACCACGATCCGTGTCAACGGAGCGGATCGGTACGGGACCGCCACCGCGCTCGCCAACCTCCTCACCACCGCCGTCCCCGCTGGCTTCGGCTTCAGCACTGAGAACGTGTTCCTGGTGAACGGCAGCCACTTCGCGGACGCCCTCGTCGGCGGTCCGTGGGCGTCGCGCTCGGGTGCAGGTGCGCCGCCAGCGGGCAACGTCATCCTCCTCGTAGGTGGCCAAGCCACCCTCGACTACCTCCAGGCCAAGTCGGCCGACGTCGCCACCATCCGGATCGTCGGCGGAACCGGCACCGTGACGCCGGCTCAAGCCGCTGCGGCGAGGGCTGCGGCGACATCGTGACCCCGCCGGTGTGAGTCGGTCCGCCGCTGGTGCGGCCGGTCTGAGGTTCACCCTTCAGCGGGGTCAGTGGTGTCGTTCCGGCGCGGTGAACGCTCCGTGCGGCGGCCGTGGCCTACATTCCTTTGCGGGCGGTGTCACGGGATCCGGCGCGTGTCGGTTCCCATACCGAGACCACCGACGGAGAGATCGCTCTTGTTGTCACGCTCCGCGTCGCCCGCGTCCGCACGTCCCACCACGTGCTCTCGTGCCCTCCTCGGCGCCGGCCTGGCCGTGGCACTGCTCACCGCGCTGAACCCACCGAGTGCCAGCGCTCAGGTCACCCCAGCCCCCGCACTCCCCGAGGCCGAGTCCACCGAACCTCCGCCCTACGCCCTCCCGGTGCCGCCCGACACGCGCTTCGCAGCGGTCGCCCGCGAGCAGGTGTCGCTTGGCGTCGAGCGAGTGACGTACCGACGTTCCGATCCGCTCGCCCACGTCGAGGTCGCACGGGTGGCCCCTTCGGCACGCACCCGGCTGCGAGCGGTCGCCGCTCGCGACGAGGTCGCCGGCTGGCGCGAGAGCGTCACCTCGATCTGTCGGCGCACGAGCTGCGTCGTCGGCATCAACGGCGACTACTGGGATCCGTCCAACCGCCCCACCGGCGTGTTCGTGGCCGATGGCGAGCTCTACCAGAGCCCGCCGCCACTGCACGCCCAGATGTCGATCGACGTCAACGGCACCCCGTCGAGCGAACCGCTCGACTGGGACGTCTCACTCGCCATGGGCGGCGGGCAGCTCATCCCCGTCGACGCGGTGAACCGCCACCCCGTCCTCGACCAGCTGGTGCTCTACACGTCACGCCGTGGCTCCAGCACCGACACCCCGGCGGGAACCCGCGAGGTCATCCTCGAGATCCTCGAGACCGGCCCCGACAACGCCGTGTCGGTCCGGGTCGTCGACCAGCGCACCACTGGCAACGTCGCCATCCCCGACGGCCACCTCATCCTCGCCGGCACCGGCGCTGCCGATGAGCTGCTCCAGACGTTGGGGACCGAAGCCGCCCTCGGGAACGACGTCGGCACCATCCACACCGAGATCGGTGCGGCACAGCACGCCATCGGAGGCGCTCCCCGCCTGATGAAGGACGGGCTCTACGACTTCCCGTACCAAGACGACCGCCAGGCAAACATGGGGAGGGCCCCCCGGAGCGCGGTCGGCTGGACCGCCACCGGCGAGATGCTCCTCGTGGGGGTCGACGGACGTCAGCCCGGCCACAGCCTCGGGCTCAACTACCCCGAGCTCGCTCAGCTGCTCGCCCACCTCGGTGCGGTGGAAGCCATTGCGTTCGACGGTGGGGGCAGCACCACGTTCGTCGTCGAGGCACAGGTCGTGAACCGCCCGAGTGACGGCGCTCCCCGTTCGGTGGCCAACGCCCTGGTGGTCGGCCCGGCCGAGGTCCGCAACTCGCGCATCAGCGGCAACAACCGCTACGCCACCGCCGTGGCCGCATCCCAAGCGGCCTTCCCCGACGGCGCACCCAACTTCACCATCGCCAGCGGAGAGAACTTCCCCGACGCCCTGGCCGGCGCGCCGGCCGCGGTCACCGGCGGAGGCCCCATCCTGCTGGTGCCCCGCGGCACCTTGCCCGCCGTCGTCGCCGCCGAGATCCGCCGCCTCGGCGCCACCGACGCCGGCATCCTCGGCGGCAACGCCGCCGTCGCCCCCAACGTCGAGGCCGCCGTCCGTGCCCTCGGCGTCGACACCTTCCGCCTGGCTGGTCCCGACCGCATCGCCACATCGGTGGCCATCTCTCAGCTGGCCTTCTTCGGCGGAGCGCCCGTGGTCTACCTCGCCACCGCCGACTCGTATCCCGATGCCCTCGCGGCCGGCGCTGGGGCTGCGGCCCAGGGCGGTCCGGTGCTGTTGGTGCGAGGCGACACGATCTCTGCCGCGGTCACCGCCGAGATCCAACGCCTGCGTCCCCAGCGCATCGTCATCGCCGGTGGCACCGCCGCAGTGAGCTCGTCGATCGAAAGCCAGGCCGCGGCCATCGCCCCGGTGTTCCGACGCTCGGGCGCCAACCGCTACGCCACCGCCGCTGCCGTTGCTCAGAGCCTCTACCCCAGCACCGCCGACGCGGTGGTGGCCACCGGGGGCGACTTCCCTGATGCCCTCTCGGGCGCGTGGCTGGCGGGGCGGCAACGCCTGCCCCTCCTCCTCGTCGAGGGCAACTGCACCTCCGAGCCGGCGCTGCGGGCCGCTGACGAGCTCGGTGTCAGCGGGATACAGATCATGGGCGGTACCGCCGCCGTGAGCGTCCACGTCGAAAGGTTGGCCGCCTGTGCCCCATGATGCCGACAAGCCCGGAGTTGAACTCGGAGGCACCGCTTCGACGGTCCCAGGCGATCGTCCGTCACTCGCACATCTCTCCGACGCCTGGGACGTCGACAGCCGAGGGACACAGATCGATTGGACGAGAATTCGGGGGATGCTCGATCACTTGTGGTCACATCCTGGCCAAGTCGCTGACGCCATCCGCATGCCACCTCCCTGTACCGGGACCCCGCTCGATTCGATGCTCGCCGGCATCGCAGAGAAGCTGGCCGACGACGCTGGACTGCCACGGCCCCGCTGGACCGAGGCCGTCCCGGCTCTCGCCGAGCCGTGGGTACGGCCGGGCACGCCGCGCATGGTCGATGCGGCGCACACACATGCTCCGGCCCAGCTCCTCAAGCGGAAGATCCACTTGGCCGAGGATGATCTCTGGCGGGCTCGTGACTGAGGGCGGACTCACTCGCATGGGCGCGTTGTGGCCACCCCGAGGTCGACCGTCTCCGTGGAGACCGTTCCGGGTATCGTGGCGAGCGTGCAGGACACTGTCACTGACCGTAAGGCCACCAAGGCCGAAGTTCTCGCCAAGGCCTCCGCAATCCGACGACTCGCCATCAACCTCGGTCTTCAACGGGTTCGAGTTCGTGGCGATGGCGCGCTCGTGGTCCGGTCGGAGGAGCGCGGCTACCGGGCGACGAACCGGCTGTCGTCTCAGGCCGGCGAGCTCCTCGGTGTGTACGTGCACGTCATCACCGACGACGTCCCTGGCGCGGCCGGCGCCACGGAGCTGTGACGCACGACGACCTGCTGGACAGCCTACTCGTCACACTCCGCCACATCGACCGCATCTCTCCTCGCGACCTCGAGTCGTGGGAGCGGCAGCCGTTGGTGCAACTGGCTGTCGAGAGGCTCTGGATCACCGCCGGCAACGTGGCGGAGGAGTACCGCCGGTGCGCCGAATTGCCTCGCAGTGTCGACCCGTGGTCGCAGTTGTACGCCAGGCGGAGCAAGTACGCCCACGCGCTGGTCGGCGACCTGTCGCCCGCTCGGGTGTGGAACGAGACGATCGACGAACTCGACGAGTTGATCGCTCAGATTGGGGCATTGTGCAATGATCCGCCGCTCGGCTGACATACCCTCCCAGCGGCCCTCGCGCTCGAGCGGTGCGCTCGCGATGACGCTCGTCCTGGTCGCGGCGTTGCTCGCTCCGGTCACGGGGCACGTCGCGCCCGCGGACGCGCAGAGCGCGCTCGGGCTCCGTCTGGTGCGTACCCATGAACGCGTGCTCGACCAGTTCAACGCCACCGTCGGCACCACCGAGGCCTTCTCCACCGCTGCGGTTGGCGACGTCACCGGCGACGGCACACCCGACATCGTCACCGGCGGCATGGACGGGCGCCTCCAGGTTCACCGCTCCGATGGCAGTCGCGTGTTCGACATCTCCACCGGCGACGGCGCCATCCAGGCATCGCCAGCACTGGTCGACCTCGACTCCGACGGGGTCCTCGACATCCTCGTCGCCACCGTGAGCGGCACGGCACCCAAGGTGCTCGGCTACACCGGCACCGGCCGCCAGATCTTCAGCGCCGGCGATGCGCCGCGCTCGGCGAGCTATCCCCGCGGCTTCTTCTCCACCCCGGTCACCGGCGACCTGAACGGCGACGGTCGCATCGAGATCGTGGCGGCCGGATGGGACCACAACGTGCACGTGTGGAGCCTCGACGGTCGCTCGCTGCCGGGCTTCCCTCGCTTCATGTTCGACACCATCTGGTCGAGTCCGGTGCTCGCCGACATGGATGGCGATGGCCGGCTCGAGATCGTGGTGGGCGGCGACATGGACGCCTACCCGGGAGCACCCCTGCCGCCGGGCGGCGTGATGTGGGTGCTGCGTGCCGATGGCTCGAACCTGCCGGGCTACCCGGTGTCGCTTCCCGGCCAGACCACCTGGTCGAGTCCCGCGGTCTCCGACCTCAACGGTGATGGCCGCCCCGACATCGTGGTCGGAACCGGGCTCAACTGGCCCGGAGCGGGCCGCGTCGTCCACGGCATCGACGGGCGTACCGGCCGACCCCTCCCTGGGTGGCCAGCTGCCGTGCCCGGACGGGTCGTCGGCTCCCCGGCGGTCGGCGATCTCACCGGCGACGGCAGGCCGGAGGTGGTCGTCACCACCGAAGGCGGATGGGTCGTTGCCCTCAACCGCGACGGCTCCACGGCGTGGCGCACGTGCAACCGCAGCGACCGCGGCGCGTGCGACGCCGATGCCCCGACCCACGGCCAGGTGGCGCTCGCCGATCTCAACGGCGACGGCCGCCAGGACGTGGTGGCAGCCACCGAGCACTGGCTGCGCATCTTCAACGGCCCCGACAAGACGGTGCTCGCCCAGCAGTCGATGCCCGGAGTGTGGGCCCCGGCCGCCGCCCCCACCGTCGCCCAGGTGGACGGCAGGGCTTGGATCGTGCTCAACACGCTCGTCAACGCCGGTCCGGCCGGCCGCGGCGCCGGCGACCGCCACACCGTGTGGATCTGGAGCACCGATCGCGCCATGGGCCGCGCCGACTGGCCGACCTTCAAACGTGACGCGGCGCGCAGCGGCACCACGACGGCGCGCGAGCTGCCGCCCGGGTGCCGGGCGTGGGGCGGCGGTGCGGTCGAGCGGCTCTACTCCGCCTACTTCCTGCGCGAGGCCGATGCCGACGGCTTCGCCTACTGGATGCAGATGCGCGCTCGGGGTACCACCCTCGGTGCCATCTCCTCGGCGTTCGCCACGTCGGCCGAGTTCCGCCGCACCTACGGCGCCCTCGACGATCGAGGCTTCATCGACCTGGTGTACCGCAACGTGCTCGAACGCCAACCCGACGCCGACGGCTACGCCTACTGGACCGACCTGATGGCACGCGGCGTGCTCGGTCGCGCCGGTCTGATGCTCAACTTCTCCGAGTCGGCCGAGTACCGGCGGGCCACCGGCAGCTGCCCCTGAACGGTCGCCACCGTCGGCCCCGCGGTCGCGACGGGTCGGGGCCCTGGTACCAAGGACGCCCCAGGACGCACGACTCGTCCTCGCGCTCTCTCCCCGCACACACAAGGTGATCGACATGCGTATGCAGCGACAGCTCACAGCCCTCCTCCTCGCCGGCGTACTCGCGCTCGGCGCGTGCGGCGGCGACGATGACACGGCCGACGACGCCGATAGCACCAGCAGCACCGCCACCACCGATGCCGCCGACGAGGTGGCCACCACCGGGGCGTCGGGGTTCCTCGAGCTCGGCGACCTGCGCGGCTGGGGTTCCCTCGATCCGGTGGCCGGCGACGAAGAGGTCGCAGGCGACGGCGACGGCGGCGGTGAGGGTGAGGGGTCCGGTCCGGTCATGACCACGCCGGAGGGCGTCGAGACCTTCGAACCGAACGTGGAGCCGACCGAATCGGAGATCCCCATGTACGAGGGGTGAGCACCACCGGGCGGTGGGTGGCGGCAGCGGTGGCCGCGGTGGCCGTCGCCCATGTGGTGGCGGCCTTCGCCCAGGCGGGTCCGGTGGCCGTGCCCGATGTGCCCGGCTACCTCTCGGTGGCCCAATGGGTTGCCGGCGGCCGACCGCCACCGTCGTTCGGCTACCACCCCGGCTACGGACTGCTGCTCGCCCCGGTGGCCACTCTCGGTGCCAGTGCCGAGACCCTGCACACCGCGGCGCTGCTGCTCAACGCCGGGATGGCCGCGCTCGTCGTCGTGCTGGCGGCGGCGCTCCTTCGCTCGCTCGACCCATCGGCGGGCAGGGTGGCGCACGTGCTGGTCGTGGGCGTCGCTGCGCTGCACCCGTCGGTGTCGGTGGCGGCGCAGATCGCGTGGCCCGAGACGATCCTGGTCGTCCTCGTCCTGGCATGCACCCTGCTGGCGGCGCGCCTCGGCCGGGTCGACGGATCAGGTGGGAGCGGCACCGCGGTGGCGCTCGGCGCCGTCGTGGTGTCGGGCGTGTTGCTCCACCCACGTGCCGCCGCGCTCGCGGTGGGGGTCGTCGCCGCGGTGGTGGTTGTGGCCCGTCCTGGCTGGCGCCGCGTTCTCGAGGTGGCCGCCGGCGCGGGTGCGGCGGGGCTCGTCACGGTGGTGGCGTTGGCGTGGGCCTACACCGGCCCGGCCGGAGGCGACCGCGTCGCGACGCTCGTCGACGCCGAGCAGGGTGGCGTCGGGGTGGTCGGCGCCGTCGCCGGCCAGCTCGTCGCACTCGCGGGTGGCACTGGCGGGTTGGCCGTGGTCGGGCTTGCCGGAGCGGCCGGTGCGGCGTTCAGTGCTCTGCAACGCCGCCGGCCCGATCGAGGACCTTCGGACCCAACACCTTCGTCCCCGAGCGGCCCCTTGGGGACGTTCGTGGCCCCGTACGGGGACCAGATCGTTCCCATGCGAACGGATCCCGCGGGCCCCGACGGCCGAGCGCCAGCGTCCCTCGCCGCGACGGGTGCCTTCCTCGCCGTCGCCATCGCCGTCGCCCTGCTGGGATCGGGCGCGTCACTGGCCGGTAGCGACCGCGCCGACACCTTTGCCTACGGCCGCTACCTCGACCCCTATGCCATCGCTCTCGTGGTGTTCGCTATGGGCAGCGGGGCGTTCCGTCGGCGCCGGGAACTGGCGGTGGCACTCGCTTCGGTCGTCGCCGCCGGCGCTCTCGTGGCCGTCACCGTCGAGGGCGATCTGCGGGCACCGCTGCGCATCATGGTCCTCGCCACCGACCCGTTGTGGCAGCTCGCCGACGGCAGGCTGGTGGGCGTGGCCCTCGGGGTGGCAGTGCTCAGCGGCGTGGTGATCGGGTGCGCCTGGGTCGCAGCGAGAGCCAGCGGCACCGCGTCACGTGTGGCGACGGCCATGGTCGTGGTCATCGTGCTGGGCCTGGCGATGACCGCCACGGTCACGGGCCAACGCCACGTCGCCGCGGTGGGTGAGGTGGCCGCCGGCCAGGCCACCGGCGCAGCGGTGGTGGCGGCAGAGAGCTCGGGTGCGATGTGCCTCGCCCACGATCGTGGGGGTGTGCCGAGCTACGCGCTGTGGCTGTACCGACTCGCGCTCCCGGACCTGGAGCACCGAAGGGTGTCGCTTGCCGACGGCGACCGACCCTGCTCGCCGCTGGTGGTGGCGTCGACGCGAGCCGACCATCGCCCTGGTTGCGCGGAGGCCGAGCTCCTCGTGGACGAGCCGCAGGGCAGCTGGGGCGTGTGGGACCTCTCCGGCTGTGTGGTCCACGGATGAACGTACAGCACACTAGATTTGCCGCCGTGCGAGCCCACGTCCGGACAACGACAGCGATCCTGCTGTCGGTCGTCGCCCTCGTCGCCGCTTTCGGGTCGCCCGCCAGTGCCGCCGACGAGGTCGCGCCCTACCCCATCGAGACCCAGGTGAGCGGGGCTCCGGTCGTCATCTCCACCGGTTCGGGCGTCGACGACTCGGTGGTGCGGCTCTACGCCGCGGTGTTCGGACGAGCTCCCGACGCCGGCGGCCTCGCGCACTGGGTGGGTCGCTACCGCGGCGGCGAGTCGCTGTCGAGCATCGCCGGGCAATTCGCCGCGTCGCCCGAGTTCTCGGGCCGGTTCGGCGCTTCCAACTCGGGCGCCTTCGTGAAGCTCGTCTACCGACACGTGCTCGATCGCGAGCCCGACCCATCGGGCTACGCCCACTGGGCGCCTCGGGTCGAGGACGGCACGTTCACCCGCGGGCAGCTCATCGTGCAGTTCTCCGAGTCGACGGAGTTCGTGGCGCTCACCGGCACCGCAGCACCGCAGCCGCCGCCGGTGATCGCGCCGCCCAACTCGGGTTCGGGCAAGCGCATCATCTACTGCATCTCGTGCCAACACGTCTGGCTGGTCGAGCACGACAACACCGTCAGCCGCCAGTACGACGTATCGGGTCGGGTCAACACGCCGCGCGCTGGCACCTACAGCGTGTTCTCGAAGTCGCCGCTGGCATGGGCCGGACACCACGGCATCACCATGGAGTACATGGTGCGCTACACGTGGGGCAGGACGCTCGCCCTCGGGTTCCACTCGATCCCGAAGTACCCCGATGGTCGCTTCCTCCAATCCGAGGCCGAGCTCGGCCAGTACCGATCGGCCGGTTGCACCCGTCAGCGCCTCGACGACGCCCGGTTCCTGTACCACTGGGCACCCGTCGGTACCACGGTCGTGGTCGTGGCCTGAGTGAGCGGTCAGCACTGCTCGTCTCCTCGATCGCCCCGGGGCTTGTGCCTCCTCGCGAACGAGCAGCTCAAACGCCGACCGTTGTCCAGAGCCGGTCGATAGGCATGACGTGAAGACGGTCCTCGTAGGTGTAAGAAACGGGAGCCGGTGCTGAGGGCGACCCCACCGGGCTAGCGGGCATATCAGAGCACCCTTGAGCGGGCAGATCAGAGCAGTCGAATCGGGCTACTCTGAGTCGCGGCATCGAGTACGCCCGGGCTGCTGGGGTGGTCACCGGCCCGAACAGAACGCCGAGTAGTCGTAGCTGCTGGGTGGAGCGAAGGATCGGGATCAACGCCGGAGCGGGTTCACTCCCATTCTCGATCATGTCATCGAGAGTGCGGGACTGTCAGCCGTCGTCGGGTTTGCGGGTGGCTCGCACCACGAGGTCGGCCAGCAGGCCGATGGCGATGATCTGGAACGACAAGAACAGCAGCAAGAGGGTGTTGGTGGGCACCCGCAGGTCCTTGTCGAACAGGTCCCAGATGAGCTTCGTGCCCCCGACCAATCCCAGTAGCAGCCCGACGGGCATGAACACCCGCAACGGGTTGTACGACAGCACCATGCGGACGACCTGCAGCAGGTAGCGCCGGGTGTCGGCCCACCAGTGGAACTTGGAGGTGCCGGCCCGTTCCATGTACTCGATCGGGGTGTAGCGCACCGTGTGACCGTTGGCGAGGAACGTCATCGTGATGGTGGTGACGCACGAGAACCCGGTGGGGAGCAGGTGCAGGTAGGGGAGTGCCACCGACCGGCGGAAGGCGCGGAAGCCCGAGTTGAGGTCGGGGATCTCGCGCTCGGCGAGGAACTCGGCGAGCTTGCGGATGAGCCACTTCGCCGGGACGCGCAGGGCCTTGAGCGTGCCCTCCTCGGTGGTGCGCGCACCCACGATCTGGTCGTAGTCGCCCAGCTCGTCGATGAGCTCGGCCATGCGGTCGTTGGGGTAGCTCATGTCGGCGTCGGTCCACACGACGATGTCGCCTCGTGCCTCCCGCGTGCCCACGCGGCGGGCGCTGCCCGAGCCGCGGTTCTCGGGGAACCGTATGACCCGCATGTTCCCGCGGTCGGCGATGGCGGCCAGCTCGGCGGCGGTGTCGTCGGTGGAGCCGTCGTCGACGACGAGCAGCTCGTAGCGACCGTTGTAGTGCGAGGCGTCGAGCCCGCCCCGGATCCGGTCGATCTCGGTGGTGATGTGCCCGGCCTCGTTGAAGGCCGGCAGCACGACGGTGACGTCGATGGCGCCGGAGAGGTCGGCGGCGGGGGAGGAGGGCTCGGGCACGGCGGCCCACGTTACCGGCCGCCCGGGCGACGACGGGTCGCAGCGGCGGACCTCACCCGACATCTCGCGGATCTCGCTTGCTTGTCGCGACGAATCCGCGAGATCTCGGAGAGGCTCGGGTTCGCGCTGCGTGGACGGTTCAGCGGGAGACGACCTCGACGTCGAGTCGGAGGGGCTCGTCGCCCGGTGGGTGGAACCACGAGAACCCCTCGTGCACCAGGTCGAGGGAGACCGTGTAGCGCCCCGGTGCAAGCGGGTTCCCGTCGTCGTCGACCGCGGACAGCTCGACGATCAGCGCGCTGGTGTCGCCCGGCCACATCGGAGCGCGGAGCGCGGTGCGGCCCGACTCGGCCACCACCACGCTCGCCGGGTCGTACCAGCGGGCCCCGACCCGGACCACGCCGGGCAGGGGCCACGACCCGTCGTCGGGCCACGGCGACCCCCTACCCGCGTGGGTCAGCTCCACCTCGACCCTGGTGGTGCCGCCAGACGTCACCTCCAGCGCGCCTCGGCCGGTGCGGACGATGGTCGCCTCGCGCGCCGCGTCGGGCAGAGCGGTCGGGAAGCCGGCGGGAAGCGCGGCACCCCGCGCGACGAGAGCGTCGAGCGTCGGCCCGGGGCGGGCCCACAGCGCCTGCTCGTTGCGCCCGTCGAGCGCCACGATGCGGGCCCCTCCGGCGACCAGCTCGGGTGACCCCGGCCGGGCCACCACGAGGGGAGGGGCCGACTGACCAATGGGATCGTCCACCAGGTCGAAGTCGATGGCCGGCGACCAGTAGGGGTAGATGTGCACCGCCATCAGCCCGGTGTGCTCACGGTCGAGGCCGACCTCGTCCGCGTCCACCAGTTCGGTGATCCGCTGCATCTGGTCGGGGAAGGCCCAGCCGTCGTAGCGGACAGCGGAGAAGTCGGCGAGCGGCTCGACTGCCAGCATGCCGACGACCGCCAGCAGGAGTCCGACGCCGCCCATGGCCACCCGAGGCGACCACCGCGCCCCGACCGCCAGCCCCACGAGGGCCACGGCCGCGACCGCCGTGCCCACGGGCACCGCCACATCGGTGCCCACCAGGTCGGCGATGGGGTGAAGGGCGAGGATGTTGTTCCAGACGACCTCACCATCGAACGCGTCGGCGCCGCGGCCGATCCACAGTGCCGCCCCGGTGAACACCGTGAGCGCTGCTCCCGCCAGCGCCAACCACGTGCGGGCCGCGGCCGAGGGAGCGGCGAGGAACGCGGCGGCGCCTGCCGCCACCAGCAGGGGAGCGAACGACTCGTTGTAGCGCCCGTAGATGAGGTGGTCGACCCGCTCGGCGGTTCCCACGAACGACACGACCGATGTGGCGAACAGCGCGACCATCGCCACCACCGTGGCCGCAACCGCCAGCCGGCGGTCGTCATCGAGGATCGTCATCGACCTCAGCCGGAGGCCATCGTCGTGGGTCAGCCACCACGCGATGGCGAGGGCCCCCACCGCCACGAGGCCGAGCGAGCCGGCCATCAGGTACCACCCCTCGCCGGCGGCCCCGCCGGCGATCTCGGGCAGGTTCCCCGGATCGACGATGCGTCGGAGCAGCCGCCCGGTTGACCCCTGGTCGGGTGAGCGATCGGGCCAGCGGGCGTCGACCAGCGCGATGCTGACCAGTCGGGTGCACCACCAGCCGAGCGCCAGCAACGCGAGGCCCGCAGCAGCGACGGTTCGCGGGATCCGGCGGAACGTACCGGCGACGAGGAGTCCGACAGCGACGACGATGAGCACCACCAGGTAGCGCGGATGGGCGGCGTGCAGCCACACCGCGACCGGGGCCACGAGGGTGCGCTGCCATGCCGGTCGCTCCGTTGCGGTCCACCAGATGGTGAGCGCAAGGGCCACCGTCAGCGGTGCCAGCAGGTTCTCGGCCCAGGCGGTGGTCGAGTGCACGAGCGTGGCCGGGAACACCGAGCCCACCGCGGCGGCGACGAGGAGGTGGCTGTGACCGAGCCGCGTCACCCTCGACAACAGTGCCCACAGGAGTGGGAACAGCGCCGCGAGCAGGACCGAGTTGAGCACCTGGATGGAGCGGTAGAGGACGGCCGGATCCTCGATGGCTGCCGCGAGCGGCACGATGAGGAGCGAGTAGCCCCAGGCGTAGATCGGGGCGTCGCCCATCTCCGGAACCGGATCCAACCCGGCCAGCCAGCGGGCGTTGCCGAGGTAGCCTGACTCGTCCTGCAGCACGATGGGTCCATGGACCTGGGCGGCGATCGCGATGTGGATTGCGACCAGCGCGAGAAAGCCTGCGACCAACCATCCGATCGTCGAGAGGTGTCGTGTCGGCACACGCATCGATCGGACGGGGACAGCCATGGCGGTCCGAGGCTACAAGCGGCCCCCGACGTCGGGCCTGATGCGCAACTACCGTGGTCCGATGCCTTCTTGCGGTCCGATCGGTGAGGTGCGAATCGGGGGACCCGACGACGACGTCGCCGTCGCCGAGCTGCTTGCGGCCGCCGCCACCGGCAACCCGAAGGCCGATGTCGATGTGCTGCGCTGGCAGTACCGCCGCGAGGAGTTCGGCCCGACGGTGACCGCGGTGGCCGAGCTCGACGGCCGCCTGATCGCTCACTACTCGCTGGTCGGGGTTCCGCTCGTGGTCGACGGCCGACCGGTCGTGGCCGCACGCGGGGTCGACATCGTCACGGCTGTGGACCATCGACGCCAGGGGATCTTCCGGCGGGTGGCCGTGGCGCTCTTCGACGCCGGCCGGGCGATGGGGTACCAGGCGGTCGTGTCGAACCCGAACGACTCGTCGATCGAGGTGCTCGGTGATCTCGGGTTCACCGCGTGCCCCGACCCCCAGGTGCACGTGGTGCCCGTGTCGGGCGACGCGGTGGCGGGGCGGCTCCCGATGCCGCACGCGCTCGGTGCTGCCGCCGTGGCGCTGCTGGGGGCGGTGCGAGGCACCGACCGGCCGGCGGTCGGAGCTCACTTGCTCGATGCGGCTCCCGGCGATCTCGATGTGCTCGACGGGACGCTCGTGCCGTCGACCGGGGTCGTCCGCGACTCGCGGTGGTGGCGGTGGCGTTACGACGGCCACCCCCATCGCCCATACCGCTTCGTCGAGGTGCGTCGGCGGGGGCGGCTGATAGGCGCCGGAGCATGGTCGGTGCGCGCCGACCCCGACGGCGATGTGGTGCAACTGCTCGAGTGCGTGGGCGTCGACGACGACGCCCGGCGCCAGGTGGTGCGCAGCGCGGTGGCCGCGGCCCGAGCCATCGGCGCCGGCGCGGTCGTCTCGGCGGCGCTCCCTCGTTCAGTGGAGGCTCTCCACCTGCGGCGAGCGGGCTTCGTGCCGGTTCCCCGTGCCCTGCAGCCTCGCCCCATCCACATGCTGGTGGCGCCGCTCGGGGGCTGGTCGGCCGAGGTGAGGCGCCCGTGGGCGTTCCACCTCGGAGATCAGGACCACCTCTGACCGACCGGTCGGGGCGGGATGGATCTCAGCCGAGGGACAGTTCGGCAAATGGGTGAGATGCGGGGTGGGTGAAACGAGTGGCATGAAAGCTCAAGTGGGCACCGTTCGTGCCGAAGCATCTTCGGTATGGGGAGCGTTGACGTGCGGAGACGACGGCGAGGTCAGCCGGTAGCGGAGTGCCCGGACCCGAACCACGCCGGATCCTGGGTCGTCCGCCGTGGGCGCCGCACGACCAAGGCGGGCATCAGCCAGGTCTTCCGTTGCTCACCCGAGGGGCGGTCGTCCCACACGTTCAGCGTGCTGGTCGAGGCGGTCCCCGCCGCCAAGCGCCGCCGGCCGAAGTCGGTGCCCGCCGTCCCGTGCCCGGTCCCCGAGCACGCCGGCTCGAACGTGACCAGCAACGGCGTCCGGAAGACCGAGTCCGGTCTGCGACGGGTGTTCCGCTGCGAGCCTGCCGTCGGGGAGCCCCACACCTTCCGAGTCGTGGCCTCAGCGTCGGCGGTGCCCGTGCCGACGTGGTCGCCGCCGCCGGCATGCCCGGACCATCCCAGTGGCCATGTCGTGCGGGACGGCCGGTACGCCTCGTCGACGAGGAAGCGGCGTCAGCGCTACCGCTGCTACCCGACGGACGACCGCAGCAGCTACCACCGGTTCACGCCCATCCTTCCCCGAGACCACGTGCATGCCGGCAGCGAGTCGTGTGCGGAGTGCGAGGAGCTGCGGGGCCTCCATCGGGGTGATGCGACGGTGAGTCGCCGCCAGTCGTGGTCCGCTCGCCTCGTCGCCGAGACGCTGCGGGACCTGTCCCGAGGGACCACCTACGCCGAGGCGTCGGTGAGCCTCCGGGACACGACCAAGCGGACCCGGACCCGCAAGAACGCCGGGAACCCTGTGCGCGGCTACACCGGGGCCCGGTTGGCGAAGAACGCCTGGCACATCGCCGCTGACTGGTGCGAGACGTACTCGCCGGTCCTGTGGGACCACGTCGACGGCCAGCTGCGAGCAGCAGCGCAAGAAGCGGTACGAGAGCGTGAGCGGCGCCTGCTCGCCGGCGAGCCGAACCCGACGCCGCTGACGGTGCTCATCGACGACATCCCCATCAACGCCCGGTTCGTCGACGAGAACGGCAAGCGGATCAGCCGCCGCGACTACTTCGTGCTTGTCCTCGCCGAGGTCAGCTGGGACCCGTCACCAGACGACCGGGTGGACCGGCGGCTGCGACTGCGCCTCGTTCGGGCGTTCCCGACCAACGACCACCACGCCTGGAAGCTGCTGTTCGACGAGCTCGACTACACACCGGACTTCATCGTCGCCGACGCCGGCACGGGCCTGCTCAAGGCCGTGCGGGAGTTCTACAAGGGCGGCACCACGTTCGTCCCGAGCCTGTTCCACGTACGGGAAGCGATCGAGGAGGGTCTGCTGAAGACGCCCGGCGCGTGGGTGCAGGCCACGTCGAAGGGCGCCAAGGAGCTGCGCAGCGAACTGGCCGACCACCTCGCCGGTCTCCGCAAGAAGAACCTCACGGCGCTCACCGCTGCGGAGTGGACGACGTGGTGGGATCACCTCGAGGACCTGCTCGTCGGCCTGAACGTGTCCGTCGAGCCGACCAGGAAGCGCCGCCGGAACTACGAGCAGACGGTCGCCTCCGTGCTGCCGACACTGGCGGCGCACCCGCATCTGCCGGTCTCGACCGGTGGGCTCGAGGTGACGCTGCGCAAGCGAGTCGAGCCGCTGCTGGCCAACCGCGCCCACGCCTTCGCCAACATCGAACGCACCAACCGGCTCCTCGACCTGGCGGTCTGCAACGACGCCGGCCTGTTCAACGACATGCCGGCCGTCATCGACCTGCTCCGCTCTGACAGCACTGCGAACGACGGGTGGAGCACACCGCTGCGGGCGGTGACCGATCCGCAGCCGCCGGGCACCGCTCCTCGGGGCAAGCGGTACTCGTCGCTGCGGGACCAGCAGCTGATCCGGGACATCGCACGATCGAAGGGTCTGGCATGACCGCTGCCGACGACGCCTTCAAGCTCCTGTGCGAGCAGCACACGCTCGTGGTCATCGACGTCGAGACGTGCCCTGCCGACGACGGCAACCGCATCGTGTCGATCGCCGCCACGAGGGTGCGGCAGGGCCGACGGCGCAGCACCTGGTCCACGCTCGTGAACCCGGGCGTGCCCATCACCAACAGCCAGCACCACCACCTGACCGACGACGACGTCGCTGGCGCCCGGTCCTTCGCCGACATCGTCGACGACCTCGAAGCCATCCTCGGCGCCGACGACACGGTCGCGGTCGCCCACAACGCCCGCTTCGACATCGGCGTCCTGCACCTCGAGTACCAGCGCCTCGCCCCCGGCAGGGCCATGCCCGACCGGCCGCTGCTCGACACGATGACGCTGCCCCGAGTCGTCGGCCACCAGATGGGCCGAAGCCGGCGCCTCGCCGCCCTCCTCGACAGCTTCGAGCTCGCCAACAGCTCCCCGCACGACGCCGCCTCCGACGCAGCCGCCACCGCCGACGCACTCATCGCGCTGCTCCGAGTCGCCGCCAACGGCGGCTACACCGATCTCGACGACCTCCTCGCCGACGCCGGACGTGCCACGACCGCAACGTTGCCGACAGCAGAAGCGGCCCGCATGCCGACCCGCTCCAGCAGCCCGGCCCTTCCACAGGCGCACCTCGACACCCACACCGTCCTGCTCGCCGACACCGCCACCGACGCCGAGCTCGACGTCTGGGCCGACGCAGCCCTCGAGTGCGCCACGCTGCGCTGCGAGCTGCTCATCGACAAGGCCGACGCCGGCATCGACCACGCCACAGAACTCCATCCAAGACTCACCAAACGGCTGACCGCGCTGGCGAAGACCGCCACGCCCGGGCAGGTCGCCACCCTCGTCGGTGCGCTGAACACCTTGGCACCCGACGCCCTCGACCGCCGCAGCGTCCGCCCCTGGTGGCGCAAGCACGCCCCGACCCTGAAGGGCGCACCACGGTGCGACGCCATCGACGGCGCCTGCCCCGACTGCCGAGACGGCCAGCCTTGCCCCACCGACCTCGCTCACCAACCCCTCGCCACGCTCGTCTGCGACGCCCTCGACGGGCCGGTGCCGAAGAAGCGACGCAGCCAGCTCGTCGGCAGCGGCGACCGCAAGCTCGTCACCGAATGGGCCCACGCCGGCTACCACGACCTCGCCGGCTACGCCGCCTGGCTCGTCGCC
>JAENWR010000117.1 GCA_016649895.1 Acidimicrobiia bacterium
GACGACAATGAGCATCTTCGTCGACGAGAACACCAAGGTCGTCTACCAGGGCCTCACCGGCAGTCAGGGCCGCTTCTACGGCCTGCTGAACCGGGAGTACGGCACCCAGGTCGTGGCCGGCACCAACCCCAAGAAGGCCGGCACCGCCGTCGAGGGCATCCCCGTGTTCGCCACGGTGGCCGAGGCCGTCGAGGCCACCGGCGCGACCGCGTCGTGCATCTTCATCCCCGCACCGGGCGTGAAGGACGCCGTGATCGAGGCCGCCGAGGGGGGCGTGAAGTTCATCGTGGCCATCACCGAGGGCGTCCCCGCCCAGGACGAGGCCTGGTTCTTCAACAAGCTGCAGCGCGACTTCCCCGACGTGCAGCTGCTCGGCCCCAACTGCCCGGGCATCATCAGCCCCGGCAAGTGCAACATCGGCATCACCGCCGGCCACATCGCCAAGGCCCCCGTAGCCGGCGATCACGCCGTCGGCATCGTCAGCCGTTCGGGCACGCTCACCTACCAGGCGCTCTACGAGCTGAAGCTCAACGACATCGCGGTGTCGACCTGTGTCGGCATCGGCGGCGACCCGGTTCCGGGCACGTCGTTCATCGACTGCCTGCGGGCGTTCGAGGCCGACGAGCAGACCGAGGCCGTCATGATGTTCGGCGAGATCGGCGGGTCGGCCGAAGAGGAAGCGGCCGAGTTCATCGCCAAGGAGATGTCGAAGCCGGTGGTTTCCTACATAGCGGGCGTCACCGCCCCTCCCGGCAAGAAGATGGGCCACGCCGGCGCCATCGTGTCGGGCGGCAAGGGCACCGCCGACGCCAAGATGGAGGCGCTCCGCGCCGCCGGCGTCCACGTCGGCAACAACCCCACGGAGGCCAGCGAGCTCATGGTCGAGGTCGTGCGCAACCTGTAGTCGGCTGCATCTACGAGTCCACGTCGCGCTGCCCGGTGGCCCTCAGGTCGCCGGGCGGTGCCGCGTCCTTTGGCGAGGGTAGGACTGCCTGGGACTGGACAGACTCGCAGAGGTACTCTGTCTATCCCCCCTTGACCATTGCAGTCTAGTGGGGGTAGACTGTACCGTGTGAAGCGGACCGACCTCTTCAAGCAGATCGCCAAGCTGGCCAAGGCCAGCAGCACCACCTGGGAACTCGGCAGGCAAGGTGCCGAGGACGAGACATGAACCCGAACCTGTACCAGGTCACCGCCACCCCCTCGGGCAAGTGGTGGGCCATCACCGTCGACGATCTGCCCGGCGTGTTCGCGCAGGCTGCGAGCTTCCGGGCGGTGGAGGATGCGGCGAAGGAAGCGATCGGTCTGTACTTGGACATCGACCCCGCCGAAGTGCTCGCTGTCGTGACCCCGAACGTCGGCGAGGAGCTGGACCGCAGGATCCGGCAGCGTCAACGCAGAGTGCACGAGCTCCAGCAGATGCAGGTCGAGGTCGCGACCGAGTCACGACAGACGGCGCAGGACTTGATCGACGCTGGGTTGACCCAGCGTGACGTGGCGCAGCTCCTCGGGGTGTCGTTCCAGAGGATCAGCCAGCTGGTAGGCGACTGAGGAGGACGGGAGACGTCCCGACCCCCGCCGACGACTGAGGCGCGCTCGGACGCGACGGGGCCCCGCTCCGGTTGGAGCGGGGCCCCGGTCGTGCAGAGGGTGGAGCTAGAAGGTGCTCGGCGGAGCCGCCGAGGTGCCCGACTTCTCCGCCTGGAACTTGAGGAAGCCACCAGCGGCGAGGCCGATGGCGGCGACCGCGGCAAGGAAGAGGCCGAAGCCGCGGCTGAAGCCGTCTTGGCCGATGAGGAGCTTCAGCACGACGAGCAGGGCAGCGAGACCGCCGGCGCCGAGGTGGACCTGACCCCAGGTGACGGGGAGGTCGGGAAGCTTGGTCTCGGGCGAGAAGGCGGTGAGCGCCACCTGGACCAGCATGATGATACCGAGGATGACGGGGAAGACGCCCCACAGGAAGCCGACATCCCACCCGTTGACCGAGACGTTTCCGCCAAACGGCCCGAGGTCGAACGTGAACCATGGCAGGAACGAGAAGATGAGCAGCGCGATGGCGGATCCTGCGATCACCTTGTCGCTGAGAGTCAATTTGTTTAGATCCACCCGTGCCTCCAGATTGCGGCGAAGTCGTATGACGCGCTCACGCTAGACCACTCCCCGTGCCCGTGGCGGCGATCCTCGGTCGCTGCGGGTCACGAAGGGCGGGACTGCTACCGTCGGCCCACGTGCGAGTCGGGGTGTTGGCATCAGGAAGTGGGACGCTCCTCGAGGCGATATTGGCCGACGGGATCCCCGTCGAGGCGGTGATCACCGATCGTCGGTGCCGCGCCCTCGAGGTCGCCACCGAGGCCGGCATCCCCGCGGTCGTCGTTGAGCGCACCGACTTCGGTCGCACGTTCGACCGCGACGGCTACACCGGTCGTGTGGTGGCCGAGCTGCGCACCCGCGACATCGACCTCGTGGTGATGGCTGGCTTCGGCACCGTCATGCCCAAGGCCGCCGCCGAGTTCCCGGGCCGGCTGCTCAACACCCACCCGGCGCTGCTGCCGGCGTTCAAGGGCTGGCACGCGGTGCGAGAGGCGCTCGCCGTCGGCGTGAAGGTCACCGGTTGCACGGTGCACCTCGCCACCGAAGAGATGGACGAGGGCCCGATCCTCGCCCAGGAGGCCGTGGTGGTGCAGCCGGACGACACCGAGGAGTCCTTGCACGAGCGCATCAAAGAGGTCGAACGGCGGATCTATCCCGCCACCATCCGCCGCGTCATCGAAGGGACCCTGCCATGACCGCTCGCCGAGCGTTGATCTCCGTCTACGACAAGACCGGGGTGGTCGACCTGGCCAAGGGCCTGGTGGCGCTCGGGTGGGAGATCGTGTCGAGCGGTGGCACCGCCCAAGCTCTGGACGATGCCGGCATCGTGGTCACCACGGTCACCGACGTCACCGGCTCGCCCGAGATGCTGTCCGACCGGGTGAAGACGCTGCACCCGCGCATCCACGGCGGGCTTCTCGCCGACCTCGACCTCGACGAGCACCGTGCCGACCTCGAGGCCAACGGCATCGAGCCGTTCGGTCTGCTCGTCTCCAACCTCTACCCGTTCCGCTCCGATCCCTCGATCGCCCTCATCGACATCGGCGGCCCCGCCATGGTGCGCGCCGCGGCGAAGAACCACGCCCACGTGGGTGTCGTCGTGAACCCGCAGGACTACGGCATCGTCCTCGCCGAGCTGCGCGACCACGGGCACCTGTCGGTGGCCACGCGGCGCCGGCTCGCCCGCGACGCGTTCGCCCACACCGCGGCGTACGACGCCGCCATCGTGGGCTGGTTCGACGACGACGACTCCCGGCTGGCCGCCGACGCCGGCGACCCGCCCACGTTGCCGCCCACCATCCACCTCGCCGTCGAGAAGGTGCAGGACCTGCGCTACGGCGAGAACCCGCACCAGGTCGGTGCCCGCTACCGAACCGTCGGCACCACCAGCTGGTGGGACGAGGTCGAACAGCACAGCGGCTTGGCGCTCTCCTACCTCAACCTCTACGACGCGGCGGCCGCGTGGAACCTGGTGCACGACCTGGGCTCGGGCCCGGCGGTGGCCATCATCAAGCACGCCAACCCGTGCGGCGTGGCTCTCGCCGGCACCCTCGCCGACGCCTACGCCAAGGCCTTTGCCTGCGACGAGATGTCGGCCTTCGGCGGCATCGTGGCGCTCAACCACGTGGTCGACGCCGACACCGTCGAGGCCATGGTCGCCGCGGCACAGGCCGACGTGGTCATCGCCCCTGGTTACGACGAGGGCGTGCTCGACGCGCTGCGCAAGAAGCGCAAGAACACCCGCTTGCTCACCGCGCCGCCGCCCAGCACCGAGCCGCTCGAACTGCGACAGATCTCGGGAGGCTGGCTGGCCCAGGACGCGCACCACTTCGCGTCGAACCGGTCGGAGTGGCGCGTCGTCACCACCGCCGAACCCGACGACGAGCAGTGGGCCGACGCCGAGCTGGCGTTTCGGCTCTGCGGCTACGTGAAGTCGAACGCCATCGTGCTCGTGAAGGACCGGGTGGCGTGGGGCATCGGCGCCGGCCAGCAGAACCGGGTCGAGTCGGGCGAGATCGCGGTGAAGAAGGCGGCGGGCCGCGCTGCCGGGGGAGCGTGCGCCAGCGACGCATTCTACCCCTTCCCCGACGGCATGGACGCCCCAGCGGCCGCGGGCTCCGCCGTCGTCATCCAACCGGGCGGGGCCATGCACGACGACGACGTCATCGCCCGCGCCAACGACCTCGGCCTCGCCATGGTCTTCACCGGCGAACGTCACTTCCTCCACTAACCACGTCTCCGACCGATCCCCGCCCGACGCCCCGACGAGGAGGCACCACGTGAGCCAAGGCTGGCACTCCGATCCGTTCCACCGCTTCTCGCAGCGCTACCACGACGGCAACGACTGGACCGAGCACGTCAGCGACGGCAGCGGCACGTCGTTCGTGGACCCATCGGGGACCGCTCAGTTCGTTGCGGGCGGGGTCGACGCGCCGCCACCCGCAGGCGCGGGCGTGCACGTCGGCCGCACGACGGCGAGCCCGTGGGTGCGACTCGGGGCGCAGATCCTCGACAGCCTCATCGTCGGCATCCCGACGTCTCTCTTCACCGAAGCCGCATTCGGCCCACCCGTCGAGTTCTTCGAGACCCCGCTGCCGGGTGGCGGGTTCAGCTACTCGTTCGAGGTCAATCCCGCGGCGATGCTGCTCAGCATCGTCATCGGAGGTGCCTACTTCGTCTACATGGTGTCCCAGCACGGTCGCACGCTCGGGAAGATGGCGCTCGGCACCCGGATCGTCGATGCCGACAGCGGCGCGATGCCATCGGTAGGAGCCGCGTTCCTCCGGTGGATCGTCACCTACTCGTATGTGCTGTTCATCCCGTTCATCGTGAGCGCGGTGCTGATCTTCTCCGACCCCCGGCGCCAGACCCTCCACGACAAGGCAGCGCGCACCATGGTCGTCAGGGACTAGACGCGTGACCAGCCCCCATCCACCGGAGCACCGATGACCGCACAGACCCTCGATGGCCAGGCCGTGGCCACCCGCATCCTCGCCGACCTCGCCGAGCGGGTGTCGGCGCTCTCCGCCAGGGGCATCACCCCCGGGTTGGGCACGATCCTCGTCGGCGACGACGGGCCGAGTGCCCGATACGTGCAGATGAAGCACGACGACTGCCAGAGCATCGGCATCGCGTCACATCAGCGACACCTGCCGGCCACCGCCACCCAGGCCGAGGTCGAGGCCGTGGTCGACGAGTACAACGCCGACGATGGCGTCGACGCCTACATCCAGCAGTACCCGTACCCCTCCGGGCTCGACTACGAGGCTGCCGTCTTGCGCATGGACCCGGCCAAGGACGCCGATGGCCTGCACCCGGTCAACCTCGGCAAGCTGGTGATGGGCACGTTCGGGCCCCGGCCGTGCACCCCTGTCGGCATCGTCGAGCTGCTGGCGGCCCACGGCATCGCCCTCGCCGGCCAGCACGTGGTCATCGTCGGACGCGGCCTCACCATCGGCCGCCCGCTCGCCAACCTGCTCACCCTGAAGGAACCGGGGCTCAACGCGTCGGTCACGGTCGTGCACACAGGCGTCGCTGATCTGGGACACCACACCCGACAGGCCGATGTCCTGGTGGCCGCGGCCGGATCGCCCGGGCTGATCACCACCGACATGGTGCGACCCGGCGCGGTGGTGGTGGCCGCAGGCGTGTCGTTCCAGGGCAGGAAGGTCGTCTCCGACGTCGCCGACGCCGTCGCCGAGGTGGCGTCGTGGCTGTCGCCGCGCATCGGCGGGGTGGGGCCCATGACGCGGGCGATGCTGCTCAGCAACTGCGTGCGGGCCGCCGAGCACCGCGGCACCGCTGCCGGAGCTTCGAGCTGATGGACCTCAGCCGCTGAACGGGTTGGCATAGGGGTCGACCACGTCGAGGTACGTGGCCGACGCCGACGACAGGAGCAGGAAGCCGAGGAGGGCGAACGCAGTCGCCTTCGTGGCGGCGGCCGGCACGACGAACGTGCGGCCGCGCAGGCGGGTGCCGACCGCCTCGATGACCGCCACGGCGCCCTGGCCCCCGTCGAGCGGCACGATCGGCACGAGGTTGAACGCGCCGAGCGCCACCGAGACGATCGAGGCGAACAGGGCGACCCACACGATTCCGGCGTCGGACGCCTGGCCCGCCAGCTGGGCGGCAGCCACGGGGGACATCACCCGCGTGGCGTCGCCGTCGGCTCCCTGGCTCGCGATCGCCTCGGGGTAGTCATCGACGCTGCGGACCAGCTCCAGGTATCCCTCGAAGCTGGTGGTGAAGAGCGATCCGGTCCAGACCGCCGCCTCGCCCACGGGGTTGTCGGTGCGCTCGGCAGCAGGGGTGAGGGGGCCAAAGGCGATCACCGCGAGACCGAGACCAAGGGCCAGGTTGGCCATCGGGCCGGCGAGCACCACCGCCAACTTCGAGCGCAGCGGCGCCGCCCGGTAGGTCCTGGTCTCGAGCTCGGCAGGAACGACCTTGGTTCCCGTCATCCCAGTGACCTTCACAAACCCCCCGGCAGGGAAGAGCCGGATGGCGACCACCAGCTCGTCGACGCGCACCGCGGCCACGCGGGGCCCGAAGCCCATGGCGAACTCCGAGCAGTGGATGCCGGCTCGGCGCGCCGTCGACAGGTGGGCTCCCTCGTGGAGCACGACGAGCGTCGACAAGATGGCGAGGAAGACCACGGCTCCAGGCATGAGCCAGATGCCCAGAGCGATCCCGCTGATGAGCAGGAGGGCGAGTGGGATGTTCCGCTCAACGCGACGTCCCGGATGAATGCCCTCGGGGGCTTGTGCGCTGTGCTCGTCGTCTTGCGCGCTGCTCGTCACTGTCGTCGGGGTCCTCCGCGTGGGTGCGGGTGACCGGTACCCCGATCTCGCCCGTGCAACCCAGGCCGTAGTCTCATGGCATGGCGTCGATCCGTGAACTGCTGGCCGCCGGGCCCACCATCTCGTTCGAGTTCTTCCCGCCGAAGACCGACGAGGCCGAGCGTCAGCTCGAGGCCGCCATCCGCGAGCTCGAACCGCTCGATCCGTCGTTCGTGTCGGTCACATACGGCGCCGGCGGATCCACCCGCGAACGCACCCGCGACATCGTCATCGGCATCGAGCGCGACACGCCCCTCACCGCCATGGCGCACCTCACCTGCGTGGGGCATCGGCGCGACGAGGTGACCTCACTCCTTGCCGAGTACCAGCGTGGCGACGTGGCAAACATCCTTGCCCTCGGAGGCGATCCGCCGGCCGACGACGCCGTGGCCGAGGGCGACTTCGCCCACGCGCTCGAACTGGTCGAGCTGGTGCGGGCATCGGGGCCGTTCTCGGTCGGCGTCGCCGCGCACCCGGAGGGCCACCCCCGCTCGGCCGACCTCGCCTCCGACCGCCGACACCTCGCCGCTAAGTTGACTGTGGCAGACTTCGGCATCACGCAGTTCTTCTTCGAGCCCGACGCCTACCTGCGCATGATCGATGACCTCGCCGCGCTCGGTTGCGACACGCCGGTCATCCCGGGGATCATGCCGGTCACCAACGTGGGTCAGATCCATCGCTTCGCCGAGTTGTCGGGCGCCGCGTTCCCGGCTCGGCTCGCGGCGCGGCTCGATGAGGTGGCCGGGGACGCCGCGAGCGTTCGGGCCATCGGCGTCGAGGTGGCCACCGAGATGTGCAGCCGCCTGCTCGCCGAGGGGGTGCCGGGGCTGCACTTCTACACGCTGAACCGTTCGACCGCGACCCGCGACATCGCCGCCAACCTCGGCCTCGTCGCCACCTGATCCGACCCGAGTCCCGCAACCTCAGACTGAACTGGCTCCTGATCGTCTCCAGATGTGGAGACGATCAGGAGCCAGAACGAGACGGGAGGACGGAGGTGACGACGACGCTCGCATCGACGACGATCACCCGGCCTCGCGGTCGGCGCGCACGGCGTCGACCGCAGAAGCCAGCGGCACCCGCCCGCCGGCCCGGTCGAGCACCTCATCGAGGGTGGGGGTGCTCGCATCCTGCTCGAGCCGGTCCAGCAGGTACTCCTGCAAGGACGGCAGTGGCCTCAGCCGATGGCGGCCTTCAGGTTCTCGTCGAGGGCGGCCATGAACTCCTCGGTGGTGAGCCACTCCTGCTCGCGGCCGACCAGCAGGGCCAGGTCCTTGGTCATCTTGCCGCCTTCGACCGTGTCGATGATGACCTTCTCGAGCGCGTCGGCGAAGCCGGTGACCTCGGGGGTGCCGTCGACCTTGCCGCGGTGGGCGAGGCCCTGGGTCCAGGCGAAGATCGACGCGATCGGGTTGGTGGAGGTGGGGTTGCCCTTCTGGTGCTCGCGGTAGTGCCGGGTGACCGTGCCGTGGGCGGCCTCGGCCTCGACGGTCTGGCCGTCGGGGGTGAGCAGCACCGAGGTCATGAGGCCGAGCGAGCCGAACCCCTGGGCGACGGTGTCGGACTGGACGTCGCCGTCGTAGTTCTTGCACGCCCAGACGTAGCCGCCCTCCCACTTCATGGAGGCGGCGACCATGTCGTCGATGAGGCGGTGCTCGTAGGTGAGCCCGGCGGCGGCGAAGTCGGCGGAGAACTCGGCGTCGAAGACCTCTTCGAACAGGTCCTTGAACCGGCCGTCGTAGGCCTTGAGGATCGTGTTCTTGGTGGAGAGGTACACCGGGAAGTTCCGGCTGAGGCCGTAGCGGAACGAGGCCCGGGCGAAGTCGCGGATCGAGGCATCGAGGTTGTACATGCCCATGGCGATGCCGGCCTCGGGGAACTGGAACACCTCGTGCTCGATGGGCTCTGACCCGTCGGCGGGCGTGAAGGTCATGGCGAGGGTGCCGGCGCCGGGGACGAGGAAGTCGGTGGCGCGGTACTGGTCGCCGTAGGCGTGGCGGCCGATGATGATCGGCTTGGTCCACCCCGGCACGTACTTGGGGATGTTGCCCATGATGATCGGCTCGCGGAAGACCACGCCGCCGAGGATGTTGCGGATGGTGCCGTTGGGCGACTTCCACATCTTCTTGAGGCCGAACTCGGTGACGCGGGCCTCGTCGGGGGTGATGGTGGCGCACTTGACGCCGACGCCGTGCTCCTTGATGGCGTTGGCGGCGTCGATGGTGATCTGGTCGTCGGTGCGATCGCGCTCTTCGATGCTGAGGTCGTAGTACTTCAGATCGACGTCGAGGTACGGCAGGATCAGCTGCTCGCGGATCATCTGCCAGATGATCCTGGTCATCTCGTCTCCGTCGAGCTCGACGACGGGGTTGGCCACCTTGATCTTCGACATCTGCTGCCTCTCGCCTGTGGGGTCGGGTCCTCTGGGCGTGCCCAGCGAGGTTCTGGGCGTGCCCGGCGAGGATCTGGGGGTACCCAGCGAGGATAGGACAAGTTGGAGACAAGTGGCGATGGCGGCCGAGCCGGATCTGGCCGGGTGTCGCTCAGCCTGCCGTGGCCGTACAGCGTATGGTCCAGAACAGATCAGCCGCTCCACCCGCTAGGTTGGACCCATACGACAACCGTCACAGCCAGGGGGCTTTCGCCGATGCGCGACCACGACAAGATCTTCATCGACGGCGCGTGGGTGCCGTCCGACGGCACCGGAACGATCGAGGTCATCAACGCCTCGACCGAAGAGGTGATGGGTCACATCCCCGACGGGGTGCCCTCCGATGTCGACCGCGCCGTCGCCGCCGCCAAGGCGGCCTTCAGCACTTGGTCGACCCAGCCGGTCGACGAGCGACTCAAGTACGTGCAGCGCCTCGCCGAGGAGCTCGGCGCCCGCAACGAGGAGATCGCCACCGTCATCGCCGGCGAGGTGGGCATGCCCATCGGTTTCTCGAAGATGATCCAGGCCGGCCTGCCCGCTGCCACCACCGCGTCGGTCATGGACACGGCGAGGGACTTCCCGTGGGAGGAGCAGATCGGTAACTCGCTGGTCGTGCGCGAGCCCATCGGGGTGGTCGGCGCCATCACGCCGTGGAACTACCCGCTGCACCAGATCATGGCCAAGGTGGCACCGGCGCTGGCCGCCGGCTGCACCGTGGTGCTGAAGCCGAGCGAGGTCGCACCCCTCAACGCTTTCATGCTCGCCCAGATCTTCGAGGACATCGACCTTCCCGCCGGTGTGTTCAACCTGGTCACCGGCACGGGTCCGGTTGTTGGCGAGGCCATCGCCGCCCACCCCGACATCGCCATGGTGTCGTTCACCGGCTCCACCCGCGCCGGCAAGCGCGTCAGCGAGGTGGCGGCGCAGACCATCAAGCGCGTGCACCTCGAGCTGGGCGGCAAGTCAGCCAACATCCTCCTCGACGACGTCGACTTCGCCACGGTCGTCCCCAAGGGCGTCTTCGCCTGCTACCTCAACTCGGGCCAGACCTGCACCGCCCTCACCCGCATGCTCGTCCCCAAGGA
>JAENWR010000083.1 GCA_016649895.1 Acidimicrobiia bacterium
CGACCGTGGCGTGCCTTTTGGCCGCTACGCCGCCCGCCGCATCCGCGGTGCCGTCCTCGACGCCGTGCGCAGCGCCGACTGGGCCCCCCGCTCGACCCGACAGCTCGCCCGTCAGGCCGACGCGGCGACCCAGGCCTTCGCCGCCCGCACGGGCCGCACCCCCAACGACGAGGAGCTGGCCCGCGAGGCTGGCATCACCACCGCCGAGCTCAGCGAGATGCGTGGCCGTGTCCACCGAGGTGTCGTCCAGTCGCTCGAACCCCGCGCCAACCAGGAAGAGGGCGTCAGCCCCATGGGTCGTCTCTTCGATCGCTCGGCCTCCGGCGCTGACGAGATCCTCGAGCAGGAGGAGCTGAAGGGGTACCTCCGCTCCGCCCTCGTGCACCTCCCTGAGCGCCACCGCATCGTCGTCGTCGGCCACTACTTCGAGCAGCGGTCGTTCGAGGAGCTCGCCGACTTCCTCGGCGTCACCCCCTCCCGGGTGTCGCAGCTGCGTGCCGACGCGGTCGAGATGATCAAGGACGGCCTCGAGGCGCAGTACAGCCCGCGCGAGGACACCAAGGCCGTCGGCCGGGTGGCCATCCGCCAGGCTCGCTTCGCCGCCGAGATCGCCGGACACGCCGATTGGCGCTCCCGTCTCGACGCCAGCAACCGATCGCTGGACTCGATCCGCCGCCTCGGCATCGACGGCGTCACCGGTGCCCCCGAGGTGACCGCGGTCAACGCCTGATCCGCTTCGATCCCCACCACCCCCGTACCGGCTCCCAGTCCCTCTCGAGGGTGGGAGCCGGTTCGCGTGGCGGTAGGGCCGCAGCCGAGGGGTCAACTCCGGCGTCGGTGGTGCTCACCCAGCGGCGCGAGCGTCCAGCCCACTGGTGAGGCGGTTCATCCAATGGAGGGCATGGCGATACGACCTGACGACCGTCGCAGGTTCGAACCCCGAGCCGTAGACCTCCTGCAGGTCCTGCTTCTCGTAGGCGATCACGGTGGTCAGGGCTCGGCCGACCTGGCCGTGCCGCGATCGCAACGCCTCGGCGATGGCGTCGGACACCGGGATCCGGTCGAGCACCTGCTCGACCGATAGCCCGAGCAAGAGGTGGAGCGACGAGAACAGTCCGGCGGTGAAACCGGCATGGGCGAGCGAGGGTTGTGTCTCAAGCAGCAGCTCCTCGCAATGACGGGCTCTCAGCAGCGACATGTGGACGATCTCGGGCGGGTGGTCTGATGCCTCGGCGAGCGCCATCAGCGCCGCCGATGCTCGAACCGTGTCGAGGCCGAGGTAGACGACAGCGTCGCGGGTTCGCTCGACCCGACGCTCGAGCGCCAGGTAGCTGGAGTTGGCCATCCGGAGCAACTTGTAGGACATGCCGAGATCGATCGAGACGAGCCGGTCGATGTCATCGACGGTCACGTCGGCACGCTCCAGCTCGGCGAGCAGCTCGAGCGCGGCGACGCGACTGGCTGGCACCGTCGGCTCGTCGATCCGCTCGATCGGACGGAGGATGTCGCCGCGCATCCAGGTCGCGCCCGCGTCGAGGCACGGCGCGACATCGTCGGGGTGCGAGAGGTGGTCGACGAGCACCTTGGCCCGCGGGTTCCACCGCTCGACGGCGCGCATCGCCTCGCCCAGATCGTGGGTGCGCAGGTCGACGCGCACCCCGCCAGCGGTGCGCAGTGCCTCGGCGGGGCGGTGGCAGCTGGCGAGCGATCCGAGGATCAGGCGGTATCCCTCAGCCCGAACCTGGCTGAGGACCGCCTGGGCACTGCGGTCGATCTCGCCGATCACCTCGATGATCATGCGATGGGCGGGGAGGGCGTGGTGGAGGCCGTCGGCGAGCAGATCGACGGCGACCTCGACGAAGCCGATCCGACCGCCGATGAGGCTGTCGAGGCCCACCTCGAGGAGGGCACGGGTGAGCAGCTGCCGCGAGTGCTCGGCATCGCCCTCCGCGCCCAAACGGTCGACGACGAGGGAGTAGCCGGCGATGTCGCGCCGGCGGTCGAACACCGGTACCCGGCCGATGTAGGTGGCTCCCGAGATGGGGCCGGCGTCGACGGGCGCCACGGGTCCCCAGCCAATGAGGTCGGCGATGGAGGGGTCAGCGGGTGGCGGAGGAGGCCAGTTCTCCGTTGCTGACCGTGGCTGGGCGCGGCGGGAGCCGAACCTGCGGCGCACCCTCTTTTGCTGCATGGATCAGAGATCGGACGGAGCAGCCCGTGGAACAGGCCTCAACCCGCTAAATCCCGTCGGGTGCCGTCTCAGCTCTTCGCCGGCCGATGTGACGCAAGTCTCTCGTTGGACAACCTGTCAACCGAAGCCGTCTCGATACGATCCACCGTCGTGGATGCCCGACCCCCTTCCCGGCCCGACGGGGGCGCCGGGGGAGTGGGCGACACCGACGGGGGGCCGCATGGTGAGGCCACCGACCTCACGCTCGACGCACCCGGTGTCGACACGCTGAGCACCCCGCCGTGGGCGCTGCTGATGCGCGACCGGATGCGCCAGCGGATGGCCGACAGCGACCGCTACGCATGGATCGTCCTCGCCACCGCGCTGTTCGGGCTGTTCTCGGTGAACTTCACGATCACCATCCTCGCCGTGTCGGTGCCGAGCATGGCCGAGGAGTTCAACTCCCAAACCGCCACCCTCACCTGGGTCGTCACCGGCCCCATGCTCGCCTTCGCCATCTTCGGCCCGGCTGCCGGCAAGCTCGCCGACATCTACGGACAGCGACGGGTGTACCTGCTCGGCCTCGCCGGAGCCGGCATCTTCGCGGCCCTCACCGCTGCGGCGTGGAGCCCCGGCTCGCTCATCGCGTTCCGTGTGCTCGGCGCCACCCTCGGCGCGGCGTGTGGGCCGGCGTCGATGGCGATGATCAACCGGCTCTTCACCCGCGACACCCGCGTGAAGGCCATGGGCTACTGGTCGCTCGTCATGGCAGGCGGCCCCGTGCTCGGCGCCGTGGCGGGCGGCCCCATCGTCGAGGCGTTCGGCTGGCGCTGGATCTTCGTCGGCCAGATGCCGTTCGTCGTCGCTGGCCTGCTCGTCGCCTACGCCATCCTGCCCGAGGGCGCGAAGATCGCCCGGGTTCCGTTCGACCTCATCGGTTCGGCTGTGCTCGGCGGCACAACTGCCTTCGCCCTGCTCGGCCTCAACCGGGGTCCGCTCATCGGATGGGACCACCCCCTCGTCGTCGCCGGCTTCGTCTTCCTGCCGATCGGGCTGATGCTCTTCGTCCGGCGCCAGCGCACGTTCGCTCATCCGCTGATCCCGCTCGAGTACTTCGGTCGGCGCAACTTCACGTTCCCGATCGCCACGCAGATGTTCGCCAACTTCGCCTACATGGGTGGCTTCATCCTCACGCCGCTGTTGCTCGAGGACGTGCTCGGCTACGGCGAGACCCGTACCAGCCTCATCTCGATCGCCCGGCCGTTGCTGTTCGCCATCGCCGGCCCGATCGCCGGCGCCGTGGCGCTCCGGGCCGGCGAGCGGAACTCCGCCCTCTTCGGCATCAGCTGCGTCGTGGCGTCGATGGTGGGTCTCTCGATGGTCGGTGCCGGCAGCCACGACCTCTTCATCGCCGGTGCCCTCGGCCTGTCGGGCATCGGCATGGGCGCCACGTCGCCGTCGATGGCGGCCAGCATCGCCAACGCGGTCGACGAGCGCGACCTCGGCATCGCCGGCGCCGCGCAACAGATGATGACGCAGGTCGCCGCCGTCACCGGCATCCAGATCCTGCAGACCGTGCAGGCCGCGCGGGTCGACGTCGCCGGCGTGGCGGGGTCGTACTCCACCGCCTACCTGGTGGGTGGTGGAGTCGCGGCGTTCGCCCTGGTCACCGCCTACATGGTGCGCTCCACCAAGGACGAGCCAGCGATGGAGATCCACGAGCCGCTCGCCTCGTCGGTGGCCGTCGGCCGCTGAGCCCTAGAGTTCGCCCGTCGGTCCGTCAGGCGAGAGGGAGATGCATGGCCACCTACGAGTTCCTCAGCCCCGGGTGGGTCGAGGCGGCCACGCAGATCCGCGACGAGTACACCGGCCGGGTCACGCCGCCGGCGGTGCCGATCCGCGCCAACCTCACCATCACCGGCGCGCCGTTCAGCGGCCAGCCCATCCAGGCGTTCATCGACAGCTCCGACGGCGAGCTCATCATCGAGATGGGCCAGCTCGATGCGGCCGACCTGTCGGTCGCCGTCGAGTACGAGACGGCTCGCAAGGTGTTCGTCGAGCAGGACCAGGCCGCCGGTCTCGAGGCGTACATGGGCGGCCGCATCCAGGTCGACGGCGACCTCTCCAAGCTGTTCGCACTCCAGGCCCAGACCGTCGACCCCCTGGCCGCCGAGATCGCCGAGCGCATCAACGCCATCACCGCCCGCTGACGCGGGTTGGGCGTGACGGCCGGGTTGGGCGCGGAAGGGTTCGCCCGTTCGGACCCAACCGCGCCCGACCTCGCTTGGAGGAGGCCCCGAGCGCCCCGCGAGAAATGTGCTATCTATACCAGTATGACGAATACAAACTTGGCGAAGTGGGCGCATCGGCTGGTGGGGGACCCGTGGCGGTCGGTGCTGACGGCGGCGGTGCCGCTGGCCGCGGCCTGGCTGGCGGCGGTGGCGGTGGTCCCCCTCGAGATGGGCAGCGCCTACATGGCGCTCGCCATCGCGGTCGTTCCCGTCGTCGCCGTCGGCTTCTCTGTCACCGAGGGCTATGCCGGTCGCTGGGCTCGCGACCGCGGAGCCCGGTTCGCCCCCCACGCCGTCGGCCCGGTGCATCGCTACCTGCTGCGCACCCGCCTGTCCCGCACGGCCGGCGTGACCGGCACCATCGCAGCCAACATCATGCTGACGGCGCACTACAACGCCGACCCGGACGCCTTCGGGTGGTTCGTGGAGGTCTGGCAGCCGCTGCAAGGCTGGTGGCTCATCGCCCTCGGCTACGTGCTGGGCTCGGCGTGGGCCGAGGCCACCAAGCCTCGCGACCGCGACGCGGCCCTGCCGGGCGCGGCGGTCCTGATGCCCCGGCGGGTCGCCGACTACCTCGACCCGGGCCTCGCCCGCGTCCTTCGTTGGTTCGCGGGGTTGTCGGCCGTTGCCGTCGTGCTCTGGGTGGTCACGCCCGGGGGCACCTCGACTGACCCGGCGTCGAACGCCGGCCCCGCCAGGCTCGACGATGCTTGGGCGGCCGTCCTCTGCCTCGGCGTCGCCGGCCTCTCACTCGGCTGTGCCGCGTGGGTGTGCCGCCGCCGCCAGCACGCCCACGACGACAGCGCGCTCGTCGACGAGGAGCTGACTCGCACGGCCACGGCCAACGCCCTCACCGGAGCGGTGGTGGCCATGCTCGGTGGGTTCGCCGGCGGTGTGGTCCAGGAGATCTGGCAGAACGGCCGGATCTCGGGTTGGCTGGTCGTGCCCTTCTGGGTCGCCGGCCTGTTGAGCCTGGGCGTCTGGATGGGCAGCGGCACCAGCTTCGTGTTTCGCACGAAGCGGATCGATGCCATGCGGGCGCGGGCGTGATCGTTCGCATCGACCCGGCCGGCCCCGCGTCGCCGGGGGAGCAGCTCGTCACCCAGGTGGCGGCGAGCATCTCGAGCGGTGAGCTCGCGCCGGGGGAGCGACTTCCGACCATTCGCAGCCTGGCCGCCGACCTCGGTCTGGCGCCGGGAACCGTGGCCCGGGCCTATGCCGAGCTGGAGCGCGATGGCTGGGTGCACACCCAGGGACGTCGAGGCACGGTCGTGGCCGCACGCACTCCAACGCCCTCGGAGCGCGAGGTCGCTGCCGCTGCCCAGGCGCTCGCGGCCCTGGCCGACGCGGCTGGACTCGCGTCGGCCGATGCTCACCGTGCCCTCGACGTGGCCTTCGCCCGATTGGCACGCGAGATGTGAACAGGCACCGATGACAACTGGCCCCAGGCTCCGTCATGATCGCGACCGCTGACCCGCCACCCCACGGAGCACGACATGGCCTTCTACCCGTACCTCAACTTCGGCGGCAACTGCCGCGAGGCGTTCGCCCGCTACCACGAGATCGTCGGTGGCGACCTCCAGATGATGGGCTTCTCTGACGTGCCCGAGGGTGAGGACGTGCCGCCCGGCATGGACGGCATGGTGGCCAACGCCGCACTCGTCATGGCCGACGGTGACATGATCATGGGCTCCGACGACCCCGGCGACACCTTCACCCCGGCCAAGGGCATGTACGTGAACTGCACGGTCGACGACGTCGCCGAGGCCGACCGCATCTTCGAGGCGTTGGCCGACGGAGGCAGCATCGAGATGGCCATCGATGAGGTGTTCTGGTCGCCCCGGTTCGGCATCTGCGTCGACCGCTTCGGCACCCCATGGATGGTCAACACCGCTCCGTCCGACGGCTGAGGGAGCGTTCAGTCCGCAGCCGGCCCTTCCACGACGCAGAAGTCGTTGCCCTCTGGGTCGAGCATCCAGGTGTGCGTCGCGAACGTCTGCTGCACTGTGGCGCCGAGGTCGACCAGGCGATCGACCTCGGCCACCAGCCGATCGGTCGTGAGGCCGAGGTCGGCGAGGCGGCGACCTTCGGCCTCGTCGTCGGCACGGACCTCGAAGCCGTCGAGCGTCGCCGCCCAGAAGCGAGCGAGCGTGGCGGGACGGTCGCAGTCGATGACGATCTGGGTGAGTCGGGCCATGGGTGGAGTGTGGCCCCGCGCAAAAGGGCTTCGCTCGTGGTTCGGCGCGAGTGGGGGCCCAAGGGGCGCCACGTCGGTAGGCTCCCGCCATGTCCGACGCCGATGCCACGGCTGACGTGAGCGACGTTCAGGTCCCCCAGACCGGGTCGAACCGCGCCGGGCGTCTGGCCACCCGGTCCCGCAACCCGAAGTGGCAGCACGTGCCGCTGCGGATCGACATGTCGATCTGCATCAACTGCGACACATGCATACGCCACTGCCCCCCGCAGTTCGGGGCGATCTTCAACCACGGCATCGACGTGGTGATCATCCCCGAGCTGTGCTCGGGATGCGGCAAGTGCCTCGATCCGTGCCCCGTCGATTGCATCTACGACGATCCGAGCTGGTCGCCTGCCCCTGATCTCTGGTGGACCGAACCCGCCACCGACGACCCCTACACCTAGGAACCTCGCCCCGATGACCGACCCCACCGCCGACCCCACCGCCGACCCCACCGACACCGGTATCGCCGACGACCTCGGGGGTCCCTCGCAGGCCCCCGCCGACTCGCCCGCCGAGCATGGCGACCGCGAGGTGCCCCTCGCCGAGGTGCTCCCGGGCGCCGAGCCGCTGTCGATCGCCGGCGGCCCGGTCGGCGCCCTCGTCATCCACGGGTTCACCGGCAACCCGCAGTCGATGCGAGGGCTGGCCGAGGCGTTCGGTGGGGCGGGCTTCACCGTCGAGATGCCTCGGTTGCCCGGCCACGGCACCTCCCTCGACGACATGCTCACCACCAGTTGGGACGACTGGTCGGCGTGCGCCGACGAGGCGTACCGCGACCTCGCGTCCCGGTGCGAGAAGGTCGTCGTCGCTGGGCTCTCGATGGGCGGCAGCCTCAGCCTGTGGCTGGCCACCGAGCACCCCGAGGTGGCCGGGCTCGTCCTCATCAACGCGGCGTGCCCTCCTCCCGGGGCGATGGACATCGAGATCGAGGGCTTGAGGGCCCTGGTCGACGCTGGTGTCCTGCTCGTGGACTCGATCGGGGGCGACATCGCCGATCCGGATGGTCACGAGATGGCCTACGGCCAGACCCCGGTAGCGGGGCTCCTCAGCCTGATGCGCGCCGGCACCGAGCTGGGGGGCCGCATCGGCACGATCGAGTGCCCGGTGCTGGTGATGAACAGCCCCGAGGACCACGTCGTGTCGCCCACCCACAGCGACCACATCGCGGCAACGGTGGGCGGCGAGGTCGAGCGCCTCACCCTCGAGCGCAGCTACCACGTGGCCACCCTCGACTACGACAAGGGCCTCATCGAGGAGCGCGCCGTCGAGTTCGCACGACGGGTCACCAGCGACTGACGCCCGCGGGGGCCGCGACCGGCCCCCGTTAGGCTCGTCGCCATGTCCGATCCGATCTCGCGCGACGACGTCGCGCACGTGGCCGACCTCGCGCGGCTGCGACTCACCGACGACGAGCTCGATCACTTCACCGAGCAACTGGCCGCCGTGCTCGAGCACGCACGCGACGTCGAAGCGCTCGACGTCGCCGATGTGGCGCCCACGGCGCACCCGTTCGAGCTGTCCAACATCACCCGTCCCGACGAGGTGCGGCCCAGCCTCGATCGCGACGAGGTGCTCGGCCAGGCCCCATCGACCGAAGCCGGCCAGTTCCGGGTCCCGCCCGTGCTCGGAGAGGCACCATGAGCCCCACGTCAGCAAGCACCGCCACGGCGATCGCCGAGGCTGTCCGCTCCGGCGAGCGCTCGGCCCGTGAGGTGGTCGACGAGCACCTCGCCGCCATCGAGGCTCGAGAGCCCGAGCTGCACGCCTTCAACCTGGTGATGGCCGACGAGGCACGCGCCTCGGCCGACGCCATCGACCGTGCCCGCGCTGCTGGCGAGCAGCTCGGGCCGCTGGCAGGCGTGCCCATCGCCCTCAAGGACAACCTCTGCACCCGCGGCATCCCCACCACGTGCTCGTCGCGCATCCTCGAGGGATGGCGCCCTCCCTACGACGCCACGGTGGTGCAGCGCCTTGCCGCCGCCGGAGCGGTGGCTGTCGGCAAGACCAACCTCGACGAGTTCGCCATGGGCAGTTCCACCGAGAACTCGGCGTTCGGGCCCACCCGCAACCCCCACGACACCTCCCGAGTTCCGGGTGGATCCAGCGGTGGCAGCGCGGCGGCGGTGGCCGCAGGGTTCGCACCCCTGTCGCTCGGTTCCGACACCGGCGGGTCGATCCGCCAGCCCGCAGCCCTCTGCGGAGTGGTGGGGGTCAAGCCCACCTACGGCAGCGTGTCGCGCTACGGCCTGGTGGCCTTCGCGTCGTCGCTCGACCAGATCGGTCCGTTCGCCACCACCGTCGACGACGCCGCCCTCCTGCTCGAGGTCATCGCCGGCCACGACCCGCTCGACTCCACCTCCATCCCGCAGCCCGCGCCCAGCCTGCGCAGCGAGCTCGGCAGGGGTGTCGAGGGTCTGCGGGTCGGGGTCATCCGCGAGCTCACCGGCGAGGGCATCGCTCCCGATGTCGCCCGTCGGGTCACCGCCGCCGCCGACGCGCTCGCGGTCGCCGGTGCCAAGGTCGACGAGGCCTCGGTGCCCGCTGTCGCCTACGGCCTGTCGGCCTACTACCTCATCGCGCCGGCCGAGGCGTCGAGCAACCTCGCCCGCTACGACGGCGTGCGCTACGGCCTGCGGGTCGACGCATCGAACAGCCCCGAGATGATGGTGGCGAGCCGCACCGCCGGCTTCGGCGACGAGGTGAAGCGTCGCATCATGCTCGGCACCTACGCCCTGTCGGCTGGCTACTACGACGCCTACTACGGCAAGGCCCAGCGGGTGCGCACGCTCATCATCCGCGACTTCGCCGCTGCCTACGAGGACTTCGACGTGCTGTTGTCGCCCACGTCGCCCACCACGGCGTTCGCCTTCGGCGACAAGACCGCCGATCCGCTCACCATGTACCTCAACGACATCTGCACGATCCCGTCGAACCTGTCCGGTGACCCCGCGGTCTCGGTGCCATACGGCGTCGGCGACGACGGTCTGCCGGTCGGTGTGCAGGTGCTCGCCCCTGCCATGCAGGAAGCGACGATGCTGCGGGTGGCCGCAGCGCTGGAGGCCAGCCGATGACCGACACCACCACCACCGACCTCGCCGCGCCTGATGCCGGTCTCCCCGGCGGTTGGCAGATGGTGATCGGTCTCGAGGTCCACTGCGAGCTGTCCACCGCCACCAAGCTCTTCTGCGGCTGCCCCAACCAGTTCGGCTCCGAGCCCAACACCAATGTGTGCCCGGTGTGCCTGGGGCTTCCCGGCTCGCTGCCGGTGGCCAACGATGCGGCCGTCACCTATGCGATGCGGCTCGGTCGGGCGCTGCACTGCGAGGTGAAGCCATCGGTGTTCGCCCGGAAGAACTACTTCTATCCCGACCAGCCGAAGGACTACCAGATCTCGCAGTTCGACCAGCCGACCAACATCGAGGGGTGGCTCGAGCTGCCTGACGGCATCCGCATCGGCATCGAACGCGCCCACATCGAAGAGGACACCGGCAAGACCTCGCACGTCGGCGGCGGCGGGCGCATCCACGAGGCCGGCTACTCGCTCGTCGACTACAACCGCGCCGGCGTCCCGCTCGTCGAGATCGTGGGCAAGGCCGACCTGCGCACCCCCGAGCAGGCCCGCCAGTACGTGGCCGAGCTCCGCTCGATCATCCTCGCCATCGAGGTGTCCGACGCCAAGATGGAGGAAGGCTCGATGCGCGTCGACGCCAACGTGTCGGTGCGCAAGGCCGACGAGCCCTACGGCACCCGTTGCGAGATCAAGAACCTCAACTCCCTGCGCTCGCTCGTGCGGGCCCTCGACTACGAGGCCCGGCGCCAGATCGAGCTGCTCGAGGACGGCGAGCGGGTCATCCAGCAGACCCGCCACTGGGACGAGGCCGATGGCCGCACCCACACCTTGCGTTCGAAGGAGGAGGCCGACGACTACCGCTACTTCGCCGAGCCCGACCTGGTGCCGCTCGACCCGTCGGCCGAGACCCTGGCTGCCATCGACGCGTCCATCCCCACCCTGCCCGCCGACCGGCGCCAGGCGCTCGCCACCGCTGCCGGGGTGACCCCCGTCGAGGCCGCCATGGCGGTCGAGCGGGGACTCGACGACCTGGCGCTGGCGGCCATCGAGGCCGGCGCCAACCCAGCTCGGGTGATGACCCACGTCGAGCACAACCTGGCCGCCGACGAAGCGGTGCGCCTCGATGCGGCCAACTTCGCTGGACTGGTCACCATGGAGACCAGCGGCGAGCTCACCGCCACCCAGGCCAAGCAGGTGCTGGCCGAGATGGTCGAGACGGGTGGCGAGCCCGGCGCCATCGCTGCTGCACGCGGCTTCGAAGCCATGGAGACCGGTGCGCTCGAGTCGCTCGTCGACGAGGCCATCGCCGCCGACCCCGAGGCGTGGGCCAAGTTCTGCGCCGGCGACGCCAAGGTCACGGGTGCCTTCGTGGGCTACGTGATGAAGGCCACCAAGGGCCAAGCCGATGGCAAGGCCGTCACCGAGCTCCTGCGACGTCGCGCCGCTGGCTGACCGCACTACCGTCGGGACCCGGGCGAACCCCGCCAACCAGAATCGAGAGACCTTGATGCCTTCACGTTTGCTCCGGCTCCTTGCCGCCCTCCTTGCGTCCGGGCTCCTCCTCGGCGCATGCGGTGGCGACGACGACGACGAGCCCGACGACACGTCCGGCTCCACCTCCACCTCGAGCACCGTTGCGGCCGATGACGCTGATGACGGCGATGGCGATGACGAGACCGAAGTCGATGCAGGCGACGAGACCGATGCCGACGGCGAGACCGACGAAGGTGCAGCCGCGTTCGATCCGGCGGCCCTCGAGGCCATCGACGACTTCTGCCAGCTCGGCAGCTACGGCGACGAGATCTCCAGCGCTCTCACGACCGACAACCCGGATGCGATGCGTGAATCGGCGCTGTTCATGGCCACCTTCTACGCCCGTGCGGCCGAGATCGCACCCGACGAGATCTCCGCTGACATCGACGCCGTCACCGCGAGCCTCGGCCAGCAGTACGCACTCGCCGAGGACTACGAGTACGACTTCGAAGCCATGCGGGCCGCGGCCGCCGCCGATCCCGAACTGCAGGAGCGTCTCGACGCCGTCGACTCACCCGAGGCCACGGCCGCCCGAGACCGGGTGAGCGAATGGGTCGACGCCAACTGCCCCGAGTGACCTGAGCGCTACGCCACGTCGCGGCGGTGGAGGAACCAGGTGGTCAGCGCCACGCCGGCCATGGCCACCATCACCGGCACCACCACCGCTGCGACGGGCGCCACGTCGGCGAGGTTCAGCTCGATGTCGGCCGCATCGGTGAGGATCGACCGGCCGTAGGACTGCACCGACAGCCGGGCCGCTCCGCTTCCGGCGCGAGCCACGAACCCCTCCCAGATGAGGAGGTAGGCGATGCCCCACGACAGGGCCCGTCGGATGCGCAGACCGAGAGCGACGAAGATCCCGGTGTAGGCGAACGCGCACACGCTCGCTGCCACGACGGTGCCGACCACCAGCGCGCCGCCTCCCCCCGTGAGGAACGCGGCGATCGCCAGCGGCACCACCACCACCGGCACGATCACCGATGCGGCGGCGGCCACGGCGGCGAGAGCGATCGTCTCGCGTGGCACCGGCCGGAGCCAGATGTAGACGAGTGTGCTGTCCTCGGCCATGTCGCCGAGAGCTGCCGATGCGAACACGAGCGCCACCACCGGCACGAACACCACGAGTCCGTACACGTTGATGAGGTCGCCGCCGGCCTGGACGGGGTCGGACGGGTCGGCGATGCCGATGAGGAAGCCGAGCAGGATGGCGACGGCACCGAGCGCGAGCAGACCGATGACGCGTGGCTTGGTGGCGACCGAGGAGCGAACGACCCGGAAGATGGCGAGGAAGCTGGTCATCGCCGACCCACCAGGTAGCGGAAGACGCTCTCGAGGTCGTCGTCGAGACCGGCGAGCTCGAACAGGTGGGCCCCCGTCTGGCGTGCGATGGGGGCCACCGCACGACGGAACGCCGCGATGTCGGTGGTGTCGATGAGCACCTCGTCGTCTCCCTGGATGCGCACGGCCATCGCGGTGCCGGCCGAGAGGAGCGCTCCGGCGAGCTCGCGTGGCATGTCGGTGCGGAGCCGCAGCCGGTGAGGGCGATCGTCCATCAGCGCACGGATCTCGCGGAAGTCGCCCTCGGCCGCCAGGCGCCCCTGGGCGATGACGAGCACTCGCGAGCCGAACCGCTCGACCTCGTCGAGCACGTGGCTCGAGACCACGACGCAGCTGCCGGAGTCGCCGAGGCGGTGGAACATCTCGACCATGTGCAGGCGCTGGCGCGGGTCGAGCCCGGTGAGCGGCTCGTCGAGGATGATCACCGCCGGTTGGTGCACGATGGCCTGCGCGATCTTCACCCGCTGGCGCATGCCCTTGGAGTAGGTGGCCACCTTGCGGGTGTCGTCGGCCGGCATCTCGACGAGGTCGAGCGCCCCACGGGCGGCCGCCTCCGGGTCGTCGACCCCGTGGAGGATCGCTGCGAGGGAGACGAACTGGAGCGCGGTCTGGCCCTCGAACACGCCGTCTTGTTGTGGGACCAGGCCGATCTGGCGGGTGAGATCGATGTCGCGGCGAGGGTCGCGGCCGAGCACCCTCACGGTTCCGGTGGAGGGAGGGGTGAGTCCGCACAGCATGCGCATGACCGTCGACTTGCCGGCCCCGTTCGGCCCCAGCAGGGCGGTGACCCCGCGATCGATCGTGAAGCTCACCTCGGACACGGCCACCAGGTCGCCGAAGAACTTCGTCACCTGGTCGAAGACGATGACCGGTTCGGTCACTTGGTGACCTCGATCCGCCGGTAGCGCCACACCACGAGGGCCGCGAACAACAGGGTCCACCCCAGGTTGACCACCACGAGGAACCCGGTGGAGAGCTGCGGGTAGCCGTACTCGACGCCGTCGAAGATGCGGGTGACGAGCTCGAACGGCATCGAGAACAGGTCGAGGGCGAGGATGGCGTCGGGGGCGTCGGCACCCTCGACGAGCGAGTTGGCGATCACCGGGGTGAGCAGGAGGATGAAGATGACGCCGGCGGAGGCCAGGCCGTTGCGATCGGTGAAGCTCGACACCGCCAGCGACAGCGACGTGTGCACCGCCGAGATGACCACACCGGCGAGCACGATTCGCACGAGGAGGCCGAGGAACTCGCCCACGGAGTCAGGCCCGACGCCTTCCAACGTGTAGGCGAGCAGCATCAGGAGGGGCGGGCCCATGGTGACGAAGGTGAGCGCGATCGCCACCGTGGTGGCCTTCGACGCCAGGTAGGTCATGCGGTTGAGCGGTGAGGCGAAGTAGAGGCCCAGCATGCGCGTGCGCCGGTCGGTGCACAGCAGTTCGGGGGCCACGAATGCGGTGAACAGGAGGATGGCGGCGGTGATGTAGCCGTAGTACTCGCCGTATGCGATGAGCTCGTCGACGATCTCCTCGGGGAGGAGGGCGGCCATGCCGACGAAGACGATGGCGGGCAGGAACGAGATGGCGACGATGGAGATCGGCAGGATCTTGGGCCAGAGGCCACGCCGGATCCCCATGGCCCGGCCCAGGCTGAACAGCGTGAGGGTGCGCATGGCCTCGAACACCCCGCCGCGGGGGCCGTCGTAGCTGCGGTATCCCTGGTCGACGATGCGGGCAGCGCTCATGACACCTCGCGGAGGAAGATCTGCTCGAGGCTCACCCGGCGGGGGTGGAGCGAACGGAGGGGAGCGCCCACGTTGGCGATGGCGTCGCGCACCGCATCGAGGGTGAGCTCGACCGAGCCCTGCACCTCGACGGTGAGCGTGCTCGCCGACACCGACACCGTCCACCCCACGCTGGTGAGCTGGGCGGCCACGGTGACGACGTCGCTGTCGAGCTCGGCGACAACACCAGAGCTGGTGCCGCGCAGCTCGTCGAGTGAACCCGATGCGGCGACACGGCCGCCGTTGAGGATGACCACACCGTCGCAGATGCGCTCGACCTCTTCGAGGAGGTGCGACGACAGGACCACGTCGATGCCGAACTCGGTGCCGATGCGGCGGATGAGGGCCAACATGTCGTCGCGCTGCACCGGATCGAGGCCGTCGGTGGGCTCGTCGAGAAGGACCATCGCCGGATCGTGGGCGAGGGCCTGGGCCAGCTTCACCCGCTGACGCTGACCGGTCGACATGGTGCCCAGCGCACGAAACCGCTCCTCGCCCAGCCCGACCTGCCAGAGAGCATCGCTGGCGCGGGTGGTGGCCTCGCGACGGGGGAGGCCGTGGATCTCGGCCAGGTGGCGCACGAGGTCGTGGGCCCGCATGTCGGGCGGCAGCATGTGGTGCTCGGGTGCGTAGCCGATGCGGGCGCGGATCTCGGGGCCGGCGTCGGCGGGGTCGAGACCCAGCACCTCGAACGTTCCGCTGTCGGGCCGGTGGAGCCCGAGGACCATGCCGAACATTGTCGTCTTGCCCGCTCCGTTCGAGCCGAGGAGCCCGGTGACGCCCCGACCGATGGTGAACGATGCCCCGTCGAGCACGCGGTTGGTTCCCCACGACTTCGTGATGCCCGTGCCACGGATCGCGACCTCGCGCGCCGGCGCCAGAGGCGGGGGAGGAGGCAGGGGAGGAGGCAGGGGAGCGGTCACCGGGTCGCATGCTAGGTGGCCGGCCGCCGCTCACTAGTCTTTGGACATGACCGACCCGATGAAGCCTTTTTTTTCTTTACGATTTTATTTATTTGAAAATTGCATCCTTTTTGGGATGTTTTTTTTGTTTAAAGTTTATATCGATATTTTTTCAACTATTATTTTATAAGTATAAAAAATAAAAAAAATATGATATGTTTTGATTATGAATAGAAAGGTAAAAATAACAAGAGATA
>JAENWR010000066.1 GCA_016649895.1 Acidimicrobiia bacterium
CCGTGCCACCTCTCCACTCGATCACCATCTGGCCAGCCCACGCCGGCGACGGAGGGGACCGGACCCGGGGAAGCAACCCAATCACCTACCCCCATCATGCCCAGGGGGTGTGACAGTTATCGGATGGCGACGGATCCTGATGATCGAGCGGTGGTGGGTACGAGCGACGACGGCCCTGGTTCGAGACCGCCATGCGAGTGGGATCGGGGCTCAGCGATCCCAGGCCGACTCGTCGTCGGGTTGCACGTCGACGAGCCCGGCCAGCGCGTCGGCCAGTGCGTCGTCGTCGCTGACGAGGGCGTGGAAGTCGAGCAGGTCACTGTGGGTGAACGGGACGGTCACTGCGCCGTCGCGTTCGACGAGCTCGGCCGGTCGGCGCCAGGTCGTGGAGGGGACGCCGGCGGCGATGAGCAGATCCATGATGGGACGCTCGGCGGAGCGGACGACGGTGGCCGAGCAACGCGGACAGCGGAAGGCGTAGGTGCCGGGTCCGCCGTCCTCCGGCGCGTGCACGTTCACCTCCGAGGTCGGGAACTCCACATCGCCGCATGTGTCGCAGCTCGCTCGGATCGTCGCCATACCCACCCCTCCATCGCAGTCACGAGTGCATCGACCAGGGATCTGCGCGGCTTGAGCTTCTCAGCTGTGACCGTCGTCGAGGTGGACCCACGCGGCCTTGAGGTACGGAGGATCCCCGGGGCCGGAGCGATGGTCGAGCGGGAGGGTCTGGATCTCGACGCTGCCGCTCCGTCGAGCCGCCCTCATGCCGGTGTCGAGGTGGGTGAGGAACCGTTCCCACCTCATGCGATGGAGGTTCGTCGAGACGAACAGGGTGCCACCCAGGGCACACAGCCGGGCGCCTCTGGCGACGAGGTCGTGGAGGTCGCGCTCGGCGACCCAGCGCTTCGCGCCGCGCTTGCCGCTCGTGGAGGAGCTGGGCGGGTCGAGGAGCACCACGTCGAAGGTGCGGCCCTTCCTCTCGAGCCGTGCCATCCAGTCCTGCGCATCGCCGTAGATGAAGTCGTGGTCCATCGGGTCGGTGCCGTTGAGCCGCAGGTTCTCACGTGCCCAGTCGAGGTAGCGCGGGCTCAGGTCGAGGGTGAGGGTCTCGGCGCCGGCCGCAGCCGCGGCGACCGACAGCGAGCCGGTGTGGGCGAACGTGTTCAGCACGGTGCGGCCATCCAGCGGCCAGGTGAGGAGCCTGCGGCGGGTCTCGCGCTGGTCGAGGAAGAGCCCGCTCGACGTGGAGCTCGCACCGAGGTCGATGAGGTACTCGAGACCGAGCTCGCGCACAACGAAGCGCTCGTCGGCATCTCCCCACACCTGCCGGGCCGTCACGGAGCCACCCTTGCGGTGGCGCGGCTGGTGGTAGATCGCCGACAGGGGAAGCGCGTTGGTCCATGCGTCGATCCACTCTGACGGGAGGCTCTCGGCGTGATCGCGGTGGTCGATCACCAGGGCCACGTCGCCGAGGCGCTCGACCCGCACGTCGGGGAAGCCGTCGTGGTGCCGGTCGATCCACAGGTAGGCCCCCGTGTCGGCGGGATCGAACAGCTGCTCGCGGGCCTCGAGCGCCACCGATGCTGCCACCGCCGGCGAGGCGGGGTGGGCGCCGCCCAGCACCTGGTCGAAGCTCGCCGGTCGCGGTGTTGCCAGCTCCATCGTGGCGCCCGTGGGGTGCGCGAACCGGAGGGCGGCGGCGTGCAGGAAGAGGCGATTGCCGGGTGCTCCGCCGTGCTCGGTGTCGCCGATCACCGCCATCCCGAGCTCGGCCGCGTGGATGCGGACCTGGTGGGTCCGGCCGGTGTGCGGATGCGCGACGTGCAGCTCGACCCGCTCCCCCACCGATCGGCGGTCGAACGAGGTGGAGGCCGCTCGGTCGACGTTGCCGCTGCGTCCGCTCACTTCGATGGGAAGCTCGCAGGTGGCCGACGTGGGTCGCCGCGGGTCGCGGCGCACCAGGAGCTCGTAGGTCTTGGCGACCGAGCGTTGTTCGAACTGACGGGTCAGCGAGCGGTTGGCCTCGGTGGATGCCCCGAACACGAGGATGCCGGAGGTGGCCTTGTCGAGACGGTGCAAGATCGACAGCGTTCGGCCGGGTCGCTGGCGCTGCACCCACTCGTAGAGGCCCTCCTGACCGTGGGGATCGGCCCGATGTGTGTTCACCCCCGCTGGCTTGTTCACCACCACGAGGTGCTCGTCCTCGAAGCAGATCCATGGCTCGCTCACGTCGCGAGCCTAGGAGTGGTGAGGACCCCCACGTGGCGACCGGTGCCGGGGTCGGTGATGATGGGTGGCGTGCCCACCCGCATCCCTTCCTTGCGCACGCCACCCATCGGGTTCGCCCACCGAGGCGCTCGAGCCCACGCACTGGAGAACACGCTCGACGCCTTCCGCCTGGCACTCCGACTCGGCGCCACCGGCATCGAGAGCGACGTGTGGCTCACATCCGACGGCCAGGCCGTGCTCGATCACGACGGTGTGTTCGGGTCGCTCCTGCGGTTCCGACGGCGTGCCCGGATATCGGACGTGACCCGCGCCGAGCTGCCGTCGCACATGCCGACGCTCTCCGAGCTCTACGCCGAGTGCGGCACCGACGTCGAGGTCTCGCTCGACGTGAAGGACCCTGCCGCTGCCCCCCGCGTGATCGAGGTGGCACGACAGGCGTCGGAGGCGGCGGTGGGCCGGCTCTGGCTCTGCCACGACGACCTCGACCTCATGTCGACGTGGAGGGCACTCGACGACCGGGTACGGCTGGTCGACTCGACCCGCCTCCATCGGATCAAGGAGGGGCCGGAGCGGCGTGCTGCCACCCTCTCCGAGCGTGGCATCGACGCCATCAACATGCACCACTCCGACTGGACCGGTGGACTCACCACATTGTTCCACCGGTTCGGCCGCTACGCCCTCGCCTGGGACGCCCAGTACGACCACATCATCGATGGCTTGGTCGTGATGGGCATCGACGGGATCTTCAGCGATCACGTCGACCTGTTGATGGACGGCATCGAGGGCACCAGCGCCCCGTAGGGCACCCCTCGGCGCGAGAGCCGCTCAGAGCCAGCCCACGCGTCCGATCGGCCACACCTTGACGAAGGCCCGACCGACGATGAGATCGTCGTCGATCGGCCCGAAGAAACGGCTGTCGCGCGAGTTGCCGCGGTTGTCGCCCATGACGAAGAGTCGGCCCTCGGGAACCAGTATCGGAGCGAAGGGATGGGTGGCGACACCCGGTCCGAGGTAGTCCTCGTCGAGCGCCACCCCGTCGACGACCACCCGCCCGTCGATCCCCTCGACCACTTCGCCGGGCAGACCGATCACTCGCTTGATGAGGTCGTCGATCTCGTCGGGGGGCTCGTTCGGCGGACGCTCGAAGACGATGACGTCGCCACGGCTCAGGTCGTCGATGTCGTAGCTCAGCTTGTTGACGAGGACCCGGTCACCATCGGTGAGCGTGGGCTCCATCGACTCTGACGGGATGTAGAAGGCCTGGAAGAGGAAGGTCTTGATGACGAGCGCCACCGCAAGTGCTCCGCCGATGACCACGAGCCACTCGATGAGGTTGCGGAGCGGGCCTCGCCGTCGACGGCTGGCGGGGGGTCGACGCCCCGGTGCCGGCGGGCGCCGTGCGCCGGTGACCAGCTCGTCACCGTGGCCGGATGCGAGGAATGCTCCCCCCGGGAGCGCGGTGCCGCCACGCTCGCCCGGAGGTGTGTCGTCACCCTCGGGGCGCGTGTCGGAGGTGCTCATGCCGGGCGCATCCTACTTGGCGGGCTCACTCGATCCGGGGACCCCGTAGACCGCGAGGATCCGACGGGCGGCATCGACACCGGCTGTGGCCAGGTCGGTGTCGGCATCGACGACCGAGGCAGCCGGGCCGAGGCGCACCAGCAGTCGCTCGAGCCACGGGCGGGCGGTGATGGCCATGCGGACTCGTACGGCGCCGTCGGCGAGCTCGTCGACCGACTCGCACGGGTACTGTTCGATGACCCACCGGGCCGATGCGTCGAGGTCGAGGGTGACGCGGGGATCGGTGTCGGAGGGGCGGAACACGGCAAGCGTGGAGGCGTCGGGCCGGGGTTCGAACGTCTGGTCGAGCATGCGCACCGAATCGATGCGATCGAGGCGAAAGACCCGCACGTCGGTGGAGCGGTGGCACCACCCGGCCAGGTACCAGTTTCCCCGGTCGGCATAGAGGCGCAGCGGGTCGACGACCCGCTGCGAGTGTTCGTCGCGGCCGTAGGTGAAGTAACCGATCTCGACGCTGCGACGGTCGGATGCCGCCGTGCTGAGGGCGTCGAGGGTCGAGCGCTCGACGTCGCCGAGGTCGACGTGGACCCGGTCCGGGTCGACGCCCATGGCGGCGGCCACCTTGGCGAGCGCCCGCTGCAGCGGGTCGCCCGGGTCGGCGCCCGGTACCGCCCGGATGCTGTGTCCGGCGGCGATGAGGGCCAGCGCCTGGGGTGCGGTGAGACGTAGCGGGCGGTCGAACGGTGCGGCGAGGCGCATCTCGATGACGTCGTCGTCGATGTCGACGTCGATCATGGTGTCGGGCGTGTAGGGCGGTACCCCCACGAACGGGAGTACCTCGAGGTCGGCGAGCAACGCCGAACGCGAGATGCCGAAGCGGCGGCACACGTCGTCGACGGCCACCGGCGAGTTGGCGGTGACCCACGGGATGAGCGCGAGGAGCCGCCGAACCCGATCTCCCGCAGGTACCCGGCTCACGATGACACCCCCGGCACCTGGCGCAGCCATTCGACGAGCTCGTCGCGCAGCTCCTGGGGCTCGATGATCTCGGCGTGGTCGAGGTAGGTGAGCACCAGCCCCCGGAAGGCGTAGCGATTGGTGACGACGAGCTCGACGAGCATCGAGCCGTCGGGCAGGGTCTCGATGACCGCTCCCTCGTCGAGGTGTCCCATGGCGGCCGGCACGTGGCTGGCATCGACCCGCAGGACGCAGCGCACCGGCGGTTCCACGCCGAGCTGCCACCCCTCGGACACGAGGTTCGGGTCGGCGTCGTCGTCATCGGACACCTCGAACGCGTTGGGCGATCCAACCTCGACGGTTCCGTCGATGCGGTCGATGCGGTAGAGACGCACCGCATCGCGCCCCAGGTCGAAGCCCCGCATGTACCAGTGCCCGCGCTGGAAGCCGATCCGGTACGGGTGCACCGTCCGCTCTTCGTCGCGGTAGGCGAACCGGGCGATCGCACGGCGGGAGACGGCCTCGAACAGCGGGGAGAGGTTCGGGTCGGTGGGGATGGCGGCGACGGTGGGGATGGTGGCCGCTGCGGGATCCGACGCCGATCCGCCCAGCTTCCAGAGCGCTTCGACCCCTTCGACGCCGTCGAGCTGCACCGCCGAAGCGGCCAACTGCAGCGCGGCCAGCTCCTCGGGCTCGAGTCCGGGGTCGGGCAGGTAGTAGCGAGCGCGTGGGATCCGGTAGCCGTCGAGGGGAGGATCGGCACCGGGGATCTCCTCGAGCTCGAGTGGCACCCCCATCTCACGCAGGTCGTCCTTGTCGCGCTCGAACGCACGGTGGAACGCCACGTCGGAGTCGGGGTAGCCGGGCACCCGCTCGCGCAGCTCGCTCGCCGACATCGGCCGACCGCTGTGCAGCAGCACCGCCGTGAGGTTCAAGAGCCGTTCGAGCTTCTGCACCGGGCGAGCCTACCGACCCTCGTCGAGCAGTCCGAGGGCTGCCACGGCCGCCGCCGCCGCCGACGAGAAGAAGAGCGGGTCGGCCTCGGGCCCCCGTCCCATGGTCGTGATGTGCAGATCAGCGTCGGAGAGGACCCGGGCCATGTCGGGCACCTCGACCTCCAGTCGACGGTGAGGTTGAGGGATGTCGATGACCACAGACGCCCCGGCGGGGACCGCGACGGTGCATGCGGAGCGGGCCAGCTTCAACGCGGTGGACGTGTGGTGGCTGAGGCCACGATGGCGAGGGCGGGCATCGGCGTCGGAGGCGCGGGCGCACACCACCGGCCGGCCGCCGAGGGCGTTGGTGGTGTCGACGATGGCAGCGACCTCGACCGAGGTGGTGCCGAGGGTGGTCCCGGTGCCGACCACCCCGGGACCCATCCCCACCACCACGATGTCGACCTCGGTGACATGGCGCGCCAGAGCCAGCGCCGACGGCAACGACACCGCTTCGAGGTGGCCACCGAACGCGTGCCCGGTGGTGATGGTGGTGGTGATGAGATCGCGGTGGGCGAGCTCGGCCACGAGGTCGCTGAGCGCCAGCGGCAGCGAGGCGCCATCGGTCATCACATAGGCGACGCGGGTGCCCGGCCGGAGGTGGCCGATGGCCGCCGCCACCACCCCCACCTGGCTGTGCAGGCTGCAGGCCACGACGGGCGTGCCGTCGAGCGTTGCCGGCACGTCGGGGTGGTCCTCCTCGGCGGCGCCCACGTCGGACTGCAAGCTCGTGTAGCGCAGCTTCATGATGTGGCCGGTTCCCGCTTGGGCCCACGAGTCGCGCTCGAGGTTCCAGTGCACGACGTGCCAGCCCCCCGTGCCGAGGCCGAGCTCGACCGCCGTGGTGTTGGCCACCACCCGGTCGCCCACCGCCACCTCGCCGACGAGCTCGGTGAGCACGTAAGCCCGTTCGGGGTCGTCGGTGCCGAGGTCGACGGCGACGCGTTGGAGGCCTGGTCGCGCCGACAGGACCTCGGTGACGACGCCGCTGCGGAAGCTGGGCACGGCTACAGGGAGGCGATGAGCTTCTCGACCCGCTCGTCGTGGGACTTGAACGGGTCCTTGCAGAGGACGGTGCGTTGCGCCTGGTCGTTGAGCTTCAGGTGCACCCAGTCGACGGTGTAGTCGCGCTTGCGTTCCTTGGCCCGGCGGATGAACTGGCCGCGCAGCCGCGCTCGGGTGGTCTCGGGCGGGTTCTCGACGGCGTGGTTGATCTCGCTGTCGGTGCAGATGCGCTCGACGAGGCCGCGGTCCTGCATCTTGTAGAAGAGGCCGCGCGTGCGGTCGACGTCGTGGTACTGGAGGTCGACCAGCGCGACCTGGGGGGCAGTGAGCTCGTAGCCGTGGCGGGCTCGGTAGTTCTCGATGAGGTGGTGCTTGATGACCCAGTCGCACTCGCGGTCGAGGGTGAGGGGGTCGTCGGCGATCGCGGTGAGGCAGTGCTCCCACATCTCGAGCGCCAGCTTCTCCTCGGGCGACATCCCGTGCTTCTCGGCGTAGCGCAGCGCCCGGTCGAGGTACTCGGTCTGGATGTCGAGCGCGGTGACCTCGCGACCGTTGGCGAGGCGGACCCGCCGCGTGCAGGTGATGTCGTGGCTGATCTCGCGGATGGCCCGGATGGGGTTCTCGAGGGTCATGTCGCGCAGGACGACGGTGGGGTCTTCGAGCATGCGCAGCAGGATGCCCGCGGCTCCAACCTTGAGGAAGGCCGCGTACTCGCTCATGTTGGAGTCGCCGACGATGACGTGGAGCCGCCGGTAGCGCTCGGCGTCGGCGTGGGGCTCGTCGCGCGTGTTGATGATGGGCCGTGACCGCGTGGTGGCCGACGACACCCCTTCCCAGATGTGCTCGGCGCGCTGGCTGATGCAGTACGTGGCGCCACGGGCGGTCTGGAGCACCTTGCCGGCACCGGCATAGATCTGGCGGCTGACGAGGAACGGGATGAGGACCTCGGCGTAGTGCGTGAACTCGTCGCGGCGGCTCGTGAGGTAGTTCTCGTGGCAGCCGTAGGAGTTGCCCGCCGAGTCGGTGTTGTTCTTGAACAGGTAGATGTCGCCGCGAATGCCCTCTTCGCGCAGGCGTTGCTCGGCGGAGACCACGAGCTGCTCGAGGATGCGCTCGCCCGCCTTGTCGTGCACGATGAGCTCGCGGACCGAGTCGCACTCGGGTGTGGCGTACTCGGGGTGCGAACCGACGTCGAGGTAGAGCCGGGCACCGTTGGCGAGGAACACATTGGAGCTGCGGCCCCACGACACCACCCGCCGGAACAGGTAGCGGGCCACCTCGTCGGGGCTCAGCCGGCGCTGCCCTTTGAGGGTGCAGGTGACGCCGTACTCGTTCTCGAGACCGAAGATGCGGCGTTCCATGAGGTCACGCTATCCGGCGGGATCTCCGAGGGAGGGTTCATCGACTGGGTCCACTGGTGGTTCGGGGTCGGCCGCCACCAGGCCGTCGAGCTCGGTGTCGTCGATGCGACGGAAGGCGCGACGCGCCGAAGTGCGCTCGAGGACGGCCACCTCGAGCTCGGTAGCACCGAGAACGCGGTCGGGGCCCGACAGCGAGTGCCGGGCCACCGAGAGGGCTCCAACCAGGTCGAGCCCTTCGCTCCAGCGTTCGGTGAGTCGGCCGCTGATGGTGTCGGCCTCACCGCCGAGCACCGTGCCGTTGCTCTCGTCGACGATGGTGCCGTCGTAGAGGATGCGGAACATGAGGTCGGCACCGGGCTCGTTGCCCACCTCGGCGACGAGGATCTCGACCTCCATCGGCTTCATCTCGTGGGTGAACACCTGGCCGAGGATCTGCGCGTACTGGTTGGCGAGCGAACGGGCGTCGACATCCTCGCGGCTGTAGGAGTAGCCCTTGAGGTCGGCATGACGCACGCCGGCGATGCGGAGCTGGTCGAACTCGTTGTACTTGCCGACGCCAGCGAAGGCGATGCGGTCGTGGATCTCGGAGATCTTGCGCAGCCGCTGGCTGTTCTCGGCGCAGAGCAGGATGCCGGAGTCGTACGCGAGGGCGACCAGGCTGCGGCCCCGAGCGATGCCCTTGCGGGCGTAGTCGGCCCGATCCTTCATGACCTGCTCGGGTGCCACGTAGAAGGGCATGCTCATGTGCCGCTCCCCTCGGTGCCGCCCAGCGAGCCGGGCACGGTGAGGTCGGCGATGAGGTTGCGGAACCGCTCGGCCACCTCGTCGTTGCCCACGTGGGTGAACCCCTCGGCCGTGATGGTGGCCACCGTTGGGTAGATGCCGCGGACGAGGTCGGGCCCGCCGGTGGCGGAGTCCTCGTCGGCCGCTTGGAAGAGGGCGGAGATGGCGAGGTCGATGGCCGCCTCGCGGTCGAGCCCGTCGCGGTAGCCGAGCTTCACGACGGTGCCGGCGTGCAGGCTGCCGGAGCCGGTGGCGGCATGGTTGCTCTCCTCGTAGCGACCGCCGGTGACGTCGTACTGGAACAGACGACCTTGGCCACGGCGCACGTCGTAGCCGGCGAACAGCGGCACCACGGCGAGCCCCTGCATCGCGGCGGGCAGGTGGTTGCGCACCATCTGCGACAGCTGGTTGGCCTTGCCGTCGAGGCTGAGGGCGGTGCCTTCAACCTTCTCGTAGTGCTCGAGCTGGAGCTGGAACAGCTTGACCATCTCGATGGCGGGCCCGGCGGCACCGGCGATGGCTACCCCCGAGTGGCGGTCGGCGGGGAAGACCTTCTCGATGGTGCGGTGCGAGATGAGGTTGCCCGAGGTGGCGCGTCGGTCGCCGGCCATGATGGCGCCGTCGGCGTAGCGGATCGCAACGACGGTGGTGCCGTGGGTGATGGCCACCCGGGCGTCGACGTCGCCGTTGATGACCGGTGGCGTGTGGCCGGCGTGGCGCAGGAGCGCCATGAAACTCGGCCCGGGATCGTCGTCGGGAGCAAAGAGCGGAAGCGTCACGGGGCGGAGGCTACCGGCTACTCGCCACCCTTCTGGATGTACGACTTCACGAACTCCTCGGCGTTGGTCTCGAGGACCTCGTCGATCTCGTCGAGCAGGTCGTCGAGCTCGGCTTTGATCTTCTCTCCGGTCTCCGAGCGGCTCGGCGCCTCGGCGACTTCGACCTCGTCACGGCTGGGAGCTGGCTTGCGGACCTGTTCACGCTCTGGCATGTGGGACCCTCACCTCATCGGTCGGACGCACCCAGCTGCTCGAAGAGCTCGGCCGGGCTCTGGCATCGCTCCAACAAGCTACCGACATGTGCGCGCGTTCCACGTGACGGTTCCATCATCGGCACGCGGCGCAAGGGGTCTTCACCCACATCGAAGACCATCGAGTCCCAGTTGGCCGCGACGATCGACTCGGGCCACAGCCGCAGGCAGGTGCCGCGGAAGTAGGCCCGAGTGTCATCGGGGGGTTCGTCGATGCCTCGGGTTGCGTCGGCGTCGTCGACGAGGCGTTCGAGTCCGAGCCGCTCGGACAGAGAACGGGCCGCCCGCATGTCGTGGTACTGAAGGTCGAGGGCGGCGAGCTGCGGGTGGTCCCAGGAGAGCCCGTCGCGCTCGCGGTAGCGCAGCACCAGTTGGAGCTTGGCCGGCCAGTCGAGTCGGTCGGCAAGACGAGTGGGGTCGGCCTCGAGGTCGACCAACACCTCCTCCCATCGGAGCAGGATCTGCTTGCCACACGCCTCCCCCACCGATTCGAGCCCGTGGGTCTCGGCATATCGCTGCGCCCGCTCGAGCAGGTACCACTGCACCTCGAGCGCCGTGGTGGTGGTGGTGCCGTCGGCGAGCGGCAGCGCGCGGCGCAGGGTGAGGTCGTACGACACCTGGCGCAGCGCCTGGACGGGGTTGGCGAAGCGGGTCTCGCGGTCGATCCAGTCGTCTTCGATCATCGAGAGGACGATGGCGGTGGTGCCCACCTTGAGGAACGTGGCGAGCTGCGCCATGTTGGCGTCGCCCACGATGACGTGCAGGCGGCGGTACTTCTGGGGGTCGGCGTGGGGCTCGTCGCGGGTGTTGACGATGGGCCGCTTGAGCGTGGTCTCGAGGCCGACCTCTTCCTCGAAGAAGTCGGCTCGTTGGGTCAGCTGGAAGGGCACCTCGTCGGTGGTGACGCCGGGCGCCTCGGAGCCGACCTTGCCCGATCCGGTGAACACCTGCCGGGTGATGAAGTGAGGCGTGATGTGGGTGACGATGCGCCCGAACGGCACGAGTCGGTCGACCAGGTAGTTCTCGTGGCAGCCGTAGGAGTTGCCCTTGCGGTCGCTGTTGTTCTTGTAGACGACGATCTCCTGGCCCGGCGGCAGTGACGTGCGGGCAGCGTCCATCGACCGGCGCAGGATGAGCTCGGCGGCGCGGTCGAAGCGCACCACCGACAGGGCATCGCCGCACTCGGGGGTGGAGAGCTCGGGGTGGGCGTGGTCGACGTAGTAGCGGGCGCCGTTGGTGAGCACCGCGTTCACCAGGTGCGTCTCGACCTCGGGTGCCAGGGCCCCGTGGCTCTCGAGGATCCCTCGTGCGTCAGTGCCGGGTGACTCGTCCTCGAAGTCCCAATCCACACGCTCGGCGCGCCCCGAACGGTTCGGCGCGATCGAGGCGAGATAGGCGTTGATGAGCGTCGATGAGGCGGCGATCGGGTTCGACTCGTCGGTGCCCCTGACGACGATCCCGTACTCGGTCTCGATGCCGACGATCTTGCGGATGGCCACGCCGCGACCCTAGCGGCCGTCGTTCGGCGAACCGCCGGCGCCCTCCGGCCCCGGCGGCCGATGTAGCCTCCGCGGACCAACAGTCCATCCGGGGGGATGCAGTGGACATCATCGACGAGGTCACCGAGAAGGGCGTCACCGAGCGCCGGGTCGACGTCACGGTCGACGACGAGGTCGTGCCGGGCATCGTCTGGTTCCCCGACGGGTCGAGTGGACCCCGGCCCACGGTGCTGATCGGACATGGTGGCACCCAGCACAAGCGGGTGCCCAACGTGCTCTCGATGGCACGGGGGTTGGTGCGCCACCTGGGCTACGCCGCGGTGGCGGTCGACGCTCCCGGCCACGGCGATCGCGTCACCGATCCCGCCGTGGCTGAGCTGGCCCGCAAGAACCTGGAGGCGCGCCTGGCCGGCGACACGTCAGGCCGCCTCGCCCAGCCCGACCGGAGCTCCGAGCAGATGAAGGCCATGGTCGAGCGCTCGCGCCAGGGCAGCGCCGAGTGGTCGAAGGTGCTCGACCAGATCAGCGAGCTCCCCGAGATCGGTTCGGGTCCGTTCGGCTACTGGGGCGTGTCGATGGGCACCTCGGTCGGCTTGCCCTTCGTGGCCGCCGACAAGCGGATCGCGGCGGCGGTGCTCGGTCTCAACGGCCTCAGCGGCCGTCCCGGCCAGGAGCGCTTTGCCGAGGCGGCACACAGCCTGACCGTCCCGGTGTTGTTCATGTTCCAGTGGGACGACGAGCTCATGACCCGCCAGTCGGGGCTCGACCTGTTCGACGCCATCGGTTCGGCCGAGAAGACGATGCACATCAACCCGGGCGGCCACGTGGGCACTCCCCTGCACGAGCGAACGTCGTACGAGGACTTCTACGTCCGCCACCTGGGGCCCGCTTCCACCGCCTGAACGGGCCGGCTACAGGTATTGGCCGGTGGCGACGCGCTCGATGGCGCGGCCGCCGGTGGCGTCTTCGCGCTCTTTGGTGACGAGTGTGCGCACGTAGACGATGCGCTCGCCCTTCTTGCCCGAGATCTTCGCCCAATCGTCGGGGTTGGTGGTGTTCGGCAGGTCCTCGTGCTCCTTGTACTCCTGGCGGATGGAGGCGAGGAGGTCGGAGGTGCGGATGCCGACGGTGCCGTCGGCGATGACGCGCTTGATGGCGAGCTTCTTGGCCCGCCGGACGATGTTCTCGATCATGGCGCCCGACGAGAAGTCCTTGAAGTACATGACCTCCTTGTCACCGCCCTGGTAGGTCACCTCGAGGAACTGGTTGGCCTCGTCGGCGCGGTACATCTCCTCGACGGTGGTCTCGATCATGGACCGGACTGCCTTCTCGGGGTCGCCGCCACCGAGGGTCCCCACCTCGTCGGAGTCGAGCGGGAGGTCGGCGGTGAGGTAGCGAGCGAAGATCGACCCGGCGGTGTTCTGGTCGGGTCGCTCGATCTTGATCTTCACGTCGAGCCGGCCCGGGCGCAGGATGGCCGGGTCGATGAGATCCTCACGGTTGGAGGCGCCGATGACGATGACGTTCTTCAGGGTCTCCACGCCGTCGATCTCGGCCAGCAGCTGGGGAACGATGGTGGACTCCATGTCGGAGCTGATGCCGGTGCCGCGGGTGCGGAACAGCGACTCCATCTCGTCGAAGAAGACGATGACCGGCCACCCCTCCTCGGACTTCTCGCGAGCCCGCTGGAACACGAGGCGGATCTGGCGCTCGGTCTCGCCTACGTACTTGTTGAGCAGCTCGGGGCCTTTGATGTTGAGGAAGTAGCTGCGGGCTTCGCGGTCGCCGCTGACCTCGGCCACCTTGGTGGCGAGGGAGTTGGCGACGGCCTTGGCGATGAGGGTCTTGCCGCACCCGGGGGGGCCGTAGAGCAGGATGCCCTTGGGGGCGGGTAGGCGGTATTCGGCGAAGAGCGCCTGGTGCAGGAACGGCAGCTCGACGGCGTCGACGATGGCCTCGATCTGCTGGTCGAGCCCGCCCACGTCGGAGTAGGTGACGTCGGGGACCTCCTCGAGCACCAGCTCCTCGACCTCGGGGCGGGGCAGCTTCTCGGTGATGAGGCCCGACCGGCTGTCGAGGAGCATCGTGTCGCCCGACCGGAGGCGGCTGGTGTCGAGGCCGTCCATGACGTCGACGACCCGCTCCTCGTCGGCGCGGCCCACGACGAGCGCCCGGTGGCCGTCGGCCAGGATCTCCTTCAGGGTGACGACCTCGCCGGTGAGCTCGGGACCCCGGGCCAGCACGACGTTGAGGGACTCGTTGAGGACGACCTCCTGGCCGCGCACGATGTCGGTGTCGCGCAGCTCCGGGTGCAGCTCGACGCGCAGCTTGCGACCGCCGGAGTAGACGTCGACGGTGCCATCGTCGTTGCGTCCGAGCAGGGTGCCGTAGGCCGACGGCGGCTGGGTGAGCTTCTCGACCTCCTCGCGCAGCGCCCCGATGTGCTCGCGCGCCTCACGCAGGGTGTAGGTGAGCTTCTCGTTCTGGGAGACCGCCTGCGCGAGCTGGCCCTTCGTCTCGAGCAGTCGCTCCTCGAGCGTTCGCACCCGCTTGGGTGCGTCCTGCAGCCGCCGGCGGAGGGTGGTGACCTCCTCCTCGTAATCGGCCGCGAGGATGCGCAGATCGTCGAGGGTGGCCTGGTCGCGATGGGCGGCGGCGGCCTCGCGCGCCGCGGCCGCAGCATCGGTGTCGTCGGGGCGATCGACCATGTCGTCATCCACGAAATCGACCCTACACGGGACGGTGCGGAACCTGGCGCCGGAGAGATGCCCCGGAGTTTGTTCGAGGAGTTCCGGGTTTATTCCTCCATGGGGGTACACTCACATCGCATCAGCGGTCGTCGCCTTCGGCGGTGCCCGCGATACGTCCCTACCACTAGTGAGGTGCCACTTCCATGGGCATGAAGGTCTGGATCGATCAGGATCTCTGCACGGGTGACGGGCTCTGCGAGGAGATCGCCCCGGACGTCTTCACCCTGCTCGACGACGGGCTGGCCTACGTGAAGGAGGGCGCCAAGGTCTTCTCCGACCCGGGCGGCCCCGAGGGCTTGGCCAACGTCCCCGCCGGCCAGGAAGACGCCACCATCGAGTCGGCCGAGGAGTGCCCCGGCGAGTGCATCTTCATCGAGATCGAGTGAACTGACCCCTGAGGGGTCGATCGAGGAGGGTTGGCGCCACCGTCAACCCTCCTCGCCGCGTTCTGGGCCAACATTGCCTGCGGTCGATGACGAGCAGAGGTGCGCTGGATGGACGAACGACGGTCAGGCGGGGCGCTCGTCGTACCCGCGGTCGTGGTTCTCGTCGGGTGGTTTGCCGCTCCCCTGATCCGCACCATCCTGCTCGGCGCCCCCGAGCTCGACTGGGTGGTCGACACGCAGGTGTCGACCGTGGTCAACAGTGCGTTGTGGGTTGTCGGCGGGGTGCTCGGCACCACCGCGCTCGCGCTGCTGCTCGCAGCGCTCGCTCCCCGGGGGCGAGGCGCCTCGATCCTGGGCGGACTGCTGCTGGTGCCGTCGGGGGTCACCCTCGCTGTCGGCGCCGTGGCCTGGCGGGCCTCGTTCGCGTTCCGACCGGCCGGTCGGGATCAGGTCGGGATCGTCAACGAGGTGGTCACCACCGCGGGCCTCTCCCCCGTCGCCTGGCTCACGCAGGAGCCACTCGTGAACACGGTGGTGCTCGTCACGGCGTTCATCTGGGCGGCGACCGGGCTGGCCACGCTGGCGCTCGCGGCCGCGATCCGCGCCGTGCCCGACCTCGCCCTCGTGTCTGCCCGTACGTCGGGGGCCTCCGAGGTCCAGCTCTTCCGCCGATTGATCCTGCCCGCGATCCGGGTTCCGCTCGCTGGCGTGGTGCTCGTGCTCACCGTCGTCGCCATCCGCACCCACGACCTGGTGCGGGTGGCCACCGGAGGTTGGTTCGGCACCGACGTCCTCGCAACGGAGTCGATCGAGCGTTCCTTCGTCGAAGGTCAGGCCGGACGAGGCGCGGCGCTGGCGGTCGTGATGGTCGTGCTGATCCTGCCCCTCGCCGCGCTGTGCGTGCGGCGTTCGTCGGACGGGCGAACCGCGGCGCGCTCGCTGGCCGATCAGGTCGAAGATCACACCGACCACCTCGCGATCGCTGCCCCCGGTCGCCACAGCGCTCGACGTCGTGAGGCGGAGCGAGCCGCAGCCGACGGCCCTCGCGGCGGGGCGTTGCGGCTGAGGCTCGTCGGGTTCGTCGTCCTCGTGTGGTCGGTGCCCCTGGCCGCCATCGGGCTGATCGCACTTCGCCCGGCCGACGCGACAGCCGACACGGGCTGGTGGCACGTCGTCTCCGACCGCCGGCTCACCCTCGACAACCTCCGCGCCGTCCTCGATGCCGGAGGGATGTGGGCGGGGTTCGTCGACTCGCTGCTCATCGCGGTGCCCGCCACGATCCTCGTCGTCGGACTGGCCTTCGTCTCGGCTCGTGCCCTGGCGGTCTGCACGCCGTCGACGAGCATCGTGCTCAAGGGGGCCCTGATCGTGGCGGCGATGCTGCCCTTGCCCGCCGTCCTTCCGCCCCTCCTCGCGGTGCACGTCGAGCTCGGGATCGACGGCACGTGGCCCGGCATCTGGCTGGCGCACGCCGCACTGGGTCTGCCACTGGCCACCCTCCTCCTCGCCTCTTCAGCGCGAGACCGGATGGCAAGCGGACAGGCCGCCAGCGGCAACATGGGGGCTCGGATCGCTGCTGTGGCCGCCGTGACGTTCCTTCTCGTGTGGAACGACTACCTGGTGGCGGCCACGTTCCTCGGTGGCGCCGACGGGGCAGGTGCGCCTCTCACGGTCCGTCTGGCGGGGCTCGTCGCCAGCCAGGGTGAGCGGCTCCCGCTGGTGGCCGCTGGGGCGTTGGTCACCGCGGTGGTGCCGGTGGTGGTGCTCGTGTCGATGCGCCGCCAGCTCGTCGCCCTCGTGCTCGGTCGAGACGAGTGAGCCCTCAGCTACCGGACGAGATGGCGTAGCGCCCCCGTCCGCTTCCCTTCGCCTGGTACATGGCATGGTCGGCACGGCGGATGGCCGTCTCGGGGTGCTCGGTCGAGGGGTGCGACAGCGAGATGCCGATCGTGGCACCGATCTGCACGGTGCTGTCGCCGAGCACGATCGGGATCGAGGCGGCTGCGATCAGGCGGTCGGCGGTGGCTCGGGCCTCGGCCTCGTCGACGTTGCGGAGCACGATGGCGAACTCGTCGCCGCCGAGGCGGCAGACGAGGTCGGTGATGCCGCTCGGGTGATCACGCCTGACGTTGGCGAGGAACCGGTCGGCGATGACGCGCAGCGCCTCGTCGCCGGCATCGTGGCCGAGGACGTCGTTGATCGGCTTGAAGTGGTCGAGGTCGACGAAGAGGACGGCGAACGGTTGCTCGTCGGGATGGTCGACGAGATCGTTCATGACGAGCGCCAGAGTGCTGCGGTTGGGCAGCCCGGTGAGGGGGTCGCGCATCGCCTGGTCGGCCAGCTCGTCTTGCAGGTTCCGACGTTCGGTCACCTCGTGGCAGGTGAGCAGCACGCCAGCCACCTCGGGGTGCTCGCGCAGGTCGGCCGCATCGACGTCGAACCAGTGGTACTCGTCCGCCGCATCTCGGACCCGCACGTCGCGCACCGTCGCCGCGCCCCGTGCGAGGCCGTCGGTGAGCACGGCTGTGACCCGGTCCCTGTCGTCGGGATGGACCAGGTCGACGATGGGCACGCCTCGTGAGGTGTCGGGCTCGAAGCCGAGCAACCGGTGGACCGCCGAGCTCACGAAGGTGGTTCGACGGCTCTCGTCGAGGAGCACGACGACATCGTGGGCGTTCTGCAGCAGCGAATCGAGGCGTGCCTCGCTGCGTCGCACGGCTCGCTCGCGACGGTGGTTCACCCATGCGAGCCCCATCACCGCGCCGGCCACCAGAGCGAGGAAGCTGCGGTCGCGCTCGGCTTGGCCGATGCGGAGGTCTCGGTAGAAGTCGGCCGCGGGCATCTGGAAGATGAGGTAGGTGGGGTCGATGGTCGACGTCATCGGCGATGCGACGAGGACGGTCTCGCTTGTCGAGAGGTCGACGGTCTCACCGGCGGGGACGGCTGAGAGCACATCGGGATCGGCCACCTCGGTACCCACGAGATCGTGGTTCCACGACATGTAGACGGTGCCGGTCTGATCGATGAGCGACCAGCCTCCCGTCTCGAAACCGGCAGAGCCGCCCTGCTCGAGCGCCGTCTGGCCCGGGCCCACCTCGATGGAGTTGCCGAGGGCCAGGATCGCCGCTACCTTGCCGTCTCGCTCGATCGGGAGGACGAAGTAGCTGCGTGGCTCGTCGGCATCGTCGACCCGCGAGATCCGGTGGCCGGTGCCGGAACGGGCGAGCTGCCAGATGTCGCTGTCGGGGGCGATGCTGAGCTCGGCGTCGCGGGGCGACGAGGCGATCTTCTCCCCGTCGACGGTGGCGAGGATCGCAACGGCGCGCTCACCAGCCGTGGGGTTCAGCGCGAACGCATCGGTGATCGCCTGGTCGATGGATGAGCCGTCGAGCGTCCACGGGGCGTTCGTTGCAGCAACGGTGAGTGCCCCCGAGTCGTACATCTTCGAGTAGAACTCGGCGGACCGGAGCACGAACGCCTGGTGGTGGCCGAAGCGCTCGCGCTCGGCCGCGTCTCGATCGTTGGCGGCCAGTCGCAGACCGAGGCCGGCGACGAGAGCGACCACCAGGGCGGCCACCAGCAACGGAACAGCGGCCCGGAGCCGGTGGCGCTCGTGCCGGCTCGACGCCTCGGTCCGGGGCGCAGGACCTGCGTCGTCGGCCACGCTGGAGGCGCGAGCGTCGATGGCAGCGGTGTGCGTCGTCGCCGTCTCGATGTGGGAGGGGGCCGCAGGAGGAGGTTCGGTGGTGCGGGAGGCGAAGGCGTAGCGCCCACGGCCGCCGGCCTTGGCCTGGTACATCGCCTCGTCGGCCAGCCGCACGAGCTGCTCGCCGTTGAAGACCTCGGTGAGGGGGTCGGCCAGGGCGATGCCGATGCTGGCGTCGAGGTGGTGGAGGGTGGTGCCCATGGCGATGGGCATGCGGGCCGCGACGAGGAGGGCGTCGGCGACCATGCTCGCCCTCTCACGGCCGGCGTCGTCGACCAGCACGGTGAACTCGTCGCCGCCGAGGCGGGCAACGAACCCGTCGGGTCCAGCGGCGTCTCGGAGGCGCCTCGCCACCGTGATGAGCACCTCGTCGCCGGCGTCGTGCCCGAGGCTGTCGTTCACGGGCTTGAAGTGGTCGAGGTCGACGTAGAGAAGG
>JAENWR010000099.1 GCA_016649895.1 Acidimicrobiia bacterium
CGACGGTTGCAGGTCGACCACCACCAACCGTGGCGCCAGGCCGGCGCCACCGACACCGCCAACAGCGACATGTTGTGCGGACACCACAACCGACTGAAAGAAGCCGGGTTTCGACCCGTCCGGGGCCCCGACGGCACCTGGACCCTCACCCGACCCGACGGCACCCCCATCACCCCAGGCGCATGAGCGCGGGCGGACCAGTGGGAGGTGCCTCAGGTACGGTCCGTGCCCATGTCCGATGCTTCGCCTGGTACCCCGTCCGATCCCGCCCGTCCCGCTGCTGGATGGTCCGATGCTGGACGGCCCGACGATCCGCGACGTGGTGGCGACGGGCGGGGCGGGTCCAAGCGGCCGGGGATGTCGGACGAGCTGCACCGCTACGTGGTCGACCACGGGATGCCGCCCGACGATCTGCTGCAGGACCTCATCGCCGAGACCCGGGAGCAGTTCACCGACCGGGCCGGCATGCAGATCGACGCGGCCCAAGGTTCGTTCCTCACCCTGCTCGCTCGGATGGTGCAGCCGCAGTTCGCGGTCGAGGTCGGTACGTTCACCGGCTACTCGTCGATCTGCATCGCCCGTGGCCTTCCCGCGGGTGGTCGGCTGGTGTGCTGCGACATCAGCGAGGAGTTCACCTCGGTGGCACGGCACTATTGGCAGCGGGCCGACCTCGGCGACGTCATCGAGCTGCGCCTCGGCCCGGCACTCGACACGCTGGCTGCCATGTCGGGCGATCCCATCATCGAGCTGGCGTTCATCGACGCCGACAAGACCGGCTACCGGGGCTACTACGAGGCGATCCTGGGGCGAATGCCGTCGGGCGGGCTCATCGTGGTCGACAACGTCTTGTGGAGCGGCCGCATCATCGACGAGTTCGACGCGTCGGAGGACACGGTGGCGCTGCGCGAGTTCAACGACGTTCTGGCGAACGACCGGCGGGTCGACGTGTCGATGCTCACCGTGGGCGACGGGCTCACCCTGGCCCGCAAGCGCTGACCCGGCGCGTCCACAGCAGGGTCGGCCAGCGCGCCGCTCAGGTGACGTTGGCGAACCGCTCGACGTGCTTGGTCTCGCCGGCCACGAGGAGGATGTCGCCCTCGCGCATCAGCGTGTCGGGGGTGGCATAGGTGAACGTCTGGCCGCGGGGCTTGATGCACACCACGGTGACCTCGTACTTGGCTCGCAGGCCGGCTTCGAGCAGCGTCTTGTTGTGTGCCTCGCGGGGCACGAGCGTCTCGACGAGGGCGAAGCCAGAGTCGAGCTCGATGTAGTCGATCATCCGGCCGGTGACCATGTGCGCAACGCGCACGCCCATGTCGTGATCGGGGAAGATCACCGAGTCGGCGCCGACCCTCTGCAGGATGCGGCCGTGCGACTCGGTGATGGCCTTGGCCCAGATGTTCTCGACGCCGAGATCGTGCAGCGCCGCCACCGTGAGGATGCTGGCCTCGATGTCGCTGCCGATGCACACGACGGCGCATTGGAAGTCGGCGGCGCCGAGCTGGCGGAGAGCGGCGACGTTGGTGGAGTCGGCCTCGACCACGTGGGTGAACATGCCCGAGTGGCTCTGCACCGCCTCGGCGTTCTCGTCGACCCCGAGGATCTCGTAGCCCAGGTGCTCCAGGGTGGCGCCGACCGCGCTGCCGAAGCGGCCGAGACCGACGACGAGCACCTCGTCCCAGTCGCCCGAGACGATGGCCGGCTCGGGGCGCCACTCGACGTAGGCGGGCGGCGTTGCGTTCGGGGTGGGTTGTGTCTTAGCCAACGATCGGACGCTCCTCGGGGAAACGGTACAGGCGTTCGCGCTCGCGCAGGATGAGTGCGGTGCCGACGGTGAGTGGACCGAGCCGGCCCATGATCATGAGCACGATGAGGATGGCCTCACCGGCGGTGTTCAGCTCCGAGGTGATCCCGGTGCTGAGCCCCACGATGCTGGCGGCCGACGTCGCTTCGAAGAGGGCGTCGGTGAGGGTGAACGGGCCCGTGGCGAGCAGGAGCATGGTGCCCACCAGCAGGGCGAGCGCGCTCGTGAGAGCCACGGCCAGGGCCTGGCGCACCGCTCCGTATGGCATGCGACGCCCGAACGCGCGCACGTCGTCGCCGCGGTACTCGGCGTACACGGCAAGCACGAGCAACGCCAGGGTGGTCACCTTGATGCCCCCGGCGGCCGAGCCGCTGCCGCCGCCGATGAACATGGAGATGATGGTGGCGAGCTGCGTGGTCTCGTTGAGGGCACCGAAGTCGATGCTGGAGAACCCGGCGGTGCGCATCGTCGTGTTGAAGCCGGCGGCGAGGACCTTGCCGCGGGTGTCGAGCCCCCCAAGCGTGTCGGGGTTCGTCCACTCGAAGAACAGGTACATCAACGTCGAGACCGACAAGATGGCGCCGACGACGGTGAGCGTGAGCTTGGTGTGGAGCGACCAGCGGCGTGGTCGGCGGGGCTGGTTCCGCAGGTCGGCGAGGACGGGAAAGCCGATGCCGCCGAGCAGCACGGCGATGGCGATGACACCCGACACGAACGGATCGGAGACGAAACCGGCGAGGTTGTCGGAGTAGAGGGTGAAGCCGGCGTTGTTGAACGCCGAGATGGCGTGGAACCCGCCGAGCACGAGCGCGCGGCCGAACGATTCCTCGTGGCGGATGAGGAACGCCCCCGTGAGCAGAGCGAAGAGCACCAGCTCGACGACCGCTGCGGTGGTGAGCACGCCGTAGATGACCCGTCGCACGTCGCCCAGCTCGAGGCCGCTCTCGATCTGCGCGAGCCGGCGACCACGCAGGCCGATGCGGCGCGAGACGAGGAGCCCGGCCAGCGAGCCGAGCGTGATGATGCCGAGCCCGCCGAGCTGGGCGAGGGTCAAGATGACGACCTGCCCGAACCCCGACCAGTAGGTGGGGGTGTCGACCACGATGAGCCCGGTGACCGACACGGCCGACGTCGCCGTGAACAGAGCGGCCATGAACGGAGCGTTCGACTCTGCCGAGGTGGCGACGGGCAACATCAGGGAGATCGTTCCGGCGGCGAGGATGCCGACGAAGAGCGCCACGAGGAGGCGGGCCGGAGTGCTGGCTCGCGAGCCGAACAGCCGGCGGACCAGGTCGCGTCTCATCCGACGATCGGGCGTTCCTCAGGGAACCGGTAGAGGCGGCCCCGCTCCCGTAGCACGAGTGCGGTGCCGAGGGTGATGGGGCCCACCCGGCCGATGAACATCAGGATCATCAGCACCAGCTGCGCCGGGGCAGCGAGGAGGTGGGTGATGCCGGTGGTGAGGCCGACCGTGCCGAACGCCGAAGCGGCCTCGAAGAGGGTGTCGCCGATGTCGAAGGGGCTGAACGCGATGAGCGAGACGTTCCCGACGAAGAGGGCTGCAAGTCCGCAGACCACCACGGTGAGCGCCTGACGCTGGGCGTTCGGGGGCAGCCGCCGTCCGAAGCGGCTCACGTCGGGATCGCCGCGGAGCTCGGCCCACACCATCAGTCCGATCACGGCGGCGGTGGTCACCTTGATGCCGCCCGCCGTGCTGGCGGCACCGCCTCCGATGAACATCAGGAGGGTGGTGAGCAGGAGCGTCGACTCGTTGGCTTGGCCGTAGTCGAAGGAGTTGAAACCGGCGGTGCGGGGCGTGACCGACGCGAAGAAGCCGTTGGTGGCCGTGTCGATTCCGCTGAGGCCGCCGAGGGTGGCGGGGTTGCTCCACTCTGCGAGGGTGATGACGAGCGTCCCGGCGACGAGGAGCACCAGCGTCATGCCGACGGTGAGCTTCGAGTGCAGGGTCCAGCGCCGCCAGCGACGCGGCTCGTTCCGGATGTCGAGCATGACGGGAAACCCGAGCCCGCCGGCGATGACGGTGACAGCAACCACCAGGAGCACGATCGGGTCGCCGCTGAACCCGATGAGGTTGTCGCTGAACAGGGCGAAGCCCGCGTTGTTGAACGCCGAGACCGCGTGGAACACACCGAGCCACGCGGCGCGCAGGGGCGCCTCGTCGTAGGCGACGAGGAAGCGGATCGTCAGGAGGATCGCAGCGACCGATTCGAACAGGACGGTGATCTTCACGACGCCGAGCAGCACCCGCCGGACGTCGCCGAGGTCGAGCGCACCGGTCTCGGCCCGGGCGAGCATGCGGCCCTTGAGACGGAGCTTGTGGCTGACGAAGAGTGCGGCGAGCGAGGCCAGCGTCATGATCCCGAAGCCGCCGAGCTGTATCAGTAGGAGGATCACGCCCTGCCCGAACCCCGACCAGTAGGTGGCCGTGTCGACGGTGATGAGCCCGGTGACGCAGACGGCCGAGGTGGCGGTGAAGAGGGCGGTGATCGGTGGTGCCGAGCCGGCGCCCACGGTGGCGACGGGCAGCATGAGGATCGCGCCGCCCACCCCGATGGCAGCGAGGAACGCCACCACGATGACCTGGGCTGGGTGGTTGAGCCGGATCCCGAAGATCCCCGTACGGGCCACGGCGGCCATCCTGTCAGATGGTCGAACCCGAACCAGCGGACGATCGCGACCGGTCGGACGATGTGTGAGGGTGGGTACCGTTCCGGAATGCGCATCTGGCCGGGAAACCCCTATCCGTTGGGGGCCACGTACGACGGAGCCGGGACCAACATCTCAGTGTTCTCCGAGCTGGCCGACCGGGTCGAGCTCTGCTTCTACGACGACCAAGGGAACGAGGAGCGGGTCGACCTACCGGAGGTGACCGGCTTCTGCTGGCACGGTTACCTGCCCGACGTGGGCCCGGGGCAGCGGTATGGGTTTCGCGTCCACGGGCCCTACGAGCCCGAGCGGGGCCTCCGCTGCAACCCCGCCAAGCTCCTGCTCGACCCCTACGCCAAGGCGATCGAGGGGGCGATGGATTGGAGCGAGGCCGCCTTCCCCTACCGCTTCTCCGATGGCGAGGTGAACAGCGACGACAGCGCCCCGCACGTGCCGCGCTCGATCGTGGTGAACCCCTGGTTCGACTGGGGCAACGACCGCCCGCCGGCAACCCCGTGGCACCGCACCATCGTCTACGAGGCGCACGTGAAGGGTCTCACGATGACCCATCCCGGCGTACACCCCGACCTTCGCGGCACCTACCTGGGCGTGGCGTCGCCCGCCATCATCGAGCACCTCACGAAGCTCGGGATCACGGCCATCGAGCTGATGCCGGTGCACCAGTTCATCCACGACCACACCCTGCACGAGAAGGGGCTCCGCAACTACTGGGGCTACAACTCGATCGGGTTCTTCGCCCCGCACAACTCCTACGCCACCCGTGGCCAGCGCGGTCAGCAGGTCACCGAGTTCAAGACCATGGTGAAGACGCTGCACTCTGCGGGCATCGAGGTGATCCTCGACGTGGTCTACAACCACACCGCCGAGGGCAACCACCTCGGTCCGATGCTCTCGTTCCGCGGCCTCGACAACCCGGCCTACTACCACCTGGTGGTCGACGACCCGCAGTACTACATGGACTACACGGAACACGATGAACACCCGGCACCCCCACGTGCTGCAGCTCATCATGGACAGCCTTCGCTACTGGGTCACCGAGATGCACGTCGACGGCTTCCGCTTCGACCTGGCGTCGGCGTTGGCTCGCGAGCTGCACGCCGTCGACCGCCTGGCCGCGTTCTTCGACCTCATCCAGCAGGACCCCGTGGTGAGCCAGGTGAAGCTCATCGCCGAGCCGTGGGACGTGGGCGAGGGCGGCTACCAGGTGGGCAACTTCCCCACGCTGTGGACCGAGTGGAACGGCAAGTACCGCGACACCACCCGCGACTACTGGCGAGGCGAGGACCAGACCCTGGGCGAGTTCGCCTCGCGGTTCACCGGTAGTGCCGACCTCTACGAGAGCGACGGCCGCCGTCCCCACGCCAGCATCAACTTCGTCACCGCGCACGACGGCTTCACCCTTCGCGACCTCGTCTCGTACAACGACAAGCACAACGAGGCCAACGGCGAGGACAACCGCGACGGCGAGAGCCACAACCGCTCGTGGAACTGCGGGGCCGAGGGCCCGACCGACGACCCGAAGGTGCTCGACCTGCGGGGCCGCCAGGTCCGCAACTTCCTCGCCACCATGTTCCTGTCGCAGGGCGTGCCGATGCTGCTGGCGGGCGACGAGATGGGCAACACCCAGCTCGGCAACAACAACGTGTACTGCCAGGACAACGAGCTGTCGTGGCTCGACTGGAGCTTGATCGACGGCGACCTGCTCACCTACAGCCGGTACCTGATCCGCATGCGCAACGAGCACCCGGTGTTCCGTCGCCGCAAGTGGTTCATCAACGTCGGCGGTGATGTCGAGCCCGGCGAGGCCGACATCGCGTGGTTCCGGCCCGACGGGAGTGAGATGAGCGCCGACGATTGGGAGAGCGGCTACGCCAAGTCGGTCGGCGTCTTCCTGAACGGCATGGGGATCCACACGCCGGGACCCCGCGGCGAGCACGTCGTCGACGACACGTTCCTGGTGCTGCTGAACGCCCACCACGGCCGGTTGAACTTCACCCTGCCGCCGCCTGAGTGGGGTGAGCGCTGGGTGCGCGAGCTCGACACCAACGAGTCGCAGCAGGGTGCCACCCGCCGGCAGTGGCGACCAGGCGAGCGCATCCGCACCGAGGCTCGCTCGCTGGTGGTGCTGCGCTGCGTCGACCCCGCCCCCACCGCACGATCGAGCCTCATCGCCGGTGACTGAGCGGGCGACGCCACGCGCCACCTACCGGCTGCAGCTGCGGTCGGAGTTCGGCTTCGACGACGCCGCTGAGGCGGCTGACTACCTGGCCGAGCTGGGGGTGAGCCACGTCTACACCTCGCCCTACCTCCAAGCCGCTCCCGGGAGCGCCCACGGCTACGACGTGGTCGACCACAGCCGGGTCAACGAGGAACTGGGGGGCGAACCTGCCCACCGACGCTTCGTCGAGCGCCTCTCCCAGGTCGGACTGGGGCAGGTGGTCGACATCGTGCCCAACCACATGGCGATCGGGCCGCCCGCCAACGTGTGGTGGTGGGACGTGCTCGAGAACGGGCCGTCGAGCCGCTTCGCCGGGCACTTCGACGTCGACTGGAACCCGCCCGAGTCGAAGCTGCGCAACACGGTGCTGATGCCGATCCTCGGCGACCAGTACGGGCGCGTGCTCGAGCGGGGCGAGATCAGCCTGGTGTGGGACGACGATGGGCGGTTCCGCATCCGGTACTTCGACCACGTCCTGCCGGTGGCGCCCCGATCGTTCGACACGCTGCTCATCCGGGCATCCGAGCGTTGCCCCGGTGCGGGTGCCGATCACCTCGGGTTCATCGGCCACTCGCTCGGCCGGCTGCCGTCGGCCACCAGCGTGCAAGAGGCCGACGTGCAGACGCGCCACCGCGACAAGGAGGTGCTCCACCAGCAGCTCCTGCGGCTCACCTCCGACCTGCCGGAGGTGGCCGACGCCGTGCGCGCCGAGGTGGCCGCGGTCAACGCCGATGTCGACGCGCTCGACGAGCTCCTCGATCGACAGAACTATCGCCTGGCGTTCTGGCGCACCGCCGGCCACGAGGTCGACTACCGCCGGTTCTTCGACATCAACACGCTCGTGGGCATCCGGGTCGAGGACAGCCAGGTGTTCGCCGACACCCACCAGCTGGTGCTCCGATGGCTCGCGGCGGGCGAGGTGCATGGCCTGCGCATCGATCACCCCGACGGCCTGCGCGATCCCGGCGCCTACTTCGACCTTCTGCGGGCGGCCGCGCCCGATGCATGGATCGTGGTCGAGAAGATCCTCGAGCCAGGTGAGGAGCTGCCCTCGGCCTGGCCGGTCGACGGCACCACCGGCTACGACTTCTGCCACCTCGTCACCCGGCTGTTGCACGAGCCCCGGGGTGAGGCGCCGATCCGCAGCCTCTACTTCGAGGTCATCAAGGGCGAACGGCCCGACCTCGACGCCGATGCGGAGTACGACGACGATGCCGTCGAGACCCTCGACGACGTGGTGCACGCGGCCAAGCACGCGGTGATGCAGGGAGCACTCGCTGCCGACATGAGCCGTCTCGCCCAGCTGTTCGTGGCCGTGGCCGAGCGGCACCGTCGCTGGCGCGACTTCACCCGCCACGAGCTGCACGCCGCGCTCAGCGAGACGGCGGCCTGCTTCGACGTCTACCGCACCTACGTCGGGCCCGATGGCGCCTGCACCACCGCTGATGCCGAGGTGATCGCCGAGGCCATGGCCGCCGCAACCGAACGACGGGACGATCTCGACCCCGAGGTGTTCGATTTCCTCGGCCTGGTGCTGCGAGGCGAGCTCGAGCCCAGTTCCGGCCCCGCAAGCGAGCTGCGGCTCCGCTTCCAGCAGACGACCGGACCGGTCATGGCCAAGGGGGTCGAGGACACCGCCTTCTACGACCACGTGCCGCTGGCGTCGCTCAACGAGGTCGGTTCCGATCCGTCGGTGTTCGCCCTCGATGCCGACGAGCTGCACGGTGCGTTGGCCCGGTCGGCCGAGATCGCGCCCCGAGCGATGCTTGCCCTCTCGACCCACGACACGAAGCGGTCCGAGGACGTGCGGGCCCGGTTGGCCGTGCTCTCCGAGGTGCCCGGATCGTGGGCCGAGGCCCTGCATCGCTGGATGCAGGTGGCCACCCCGCACCGCGATGCCCTGGTTGCTCCGGGCTGGCCCGACCCGCGCGCCGAGCACCTCCTCTTCCAGACGATCGTGGGCGCTCACCCGCTGTCGGCCGAGCGGGCAGCCGCCTACATGGAGAAGGCGGCCAAGGAGGCCAAACGTCACACCTCATGGGTCGACCCGAACGCCGAGTACGACACGGCGCTGCGGTCGTTCGTCGAGGCGGTGTGCGCCGACGACGACTTGATGGCCGATGTGGCGAGGTTCGTCGAACCCCTGGTCGGCCCCGGCCGGATCAACAGCTTGGCCCAGAAGCTCGTGTGCCTCACTGCGCCGGGTGTACCCGACATCTACCAGGGCACCGAGCTGTGGGACCTGAGCCTGGTCGACCCCGACAACCGCCGGCCGGTCGACTACGCCGAGCGTCGCCGGGTCCTGGCCGCGGCGGTCGACCTCACGCCGTCGGACCGGTGGACGGCGGCCGACGACGGCACTCCCAAGCTGTGGCTGGTCCACCGTGCGCTGTCGCTCAGGGCGCGCCACCCGGAGTGGTTCGACGAGGCGAGCTACCGGCCCCTGGTCCCCTCCGGGCCGGCGGCGGGGCACGTTTTCGCCTTCGTGCGAGGTGGCCACGCCATCGCCGTGGTCCCCCGCCTGCCGGTCGGCCTCGACGCCGGCGGCGGGTGGCGCGACACATCCGTCGAACTGCCGCCGGGGGAGTGGTACGACGAGCTCGGCGAGCGCACCTGGTCAGGTGGCACGATCTCGGTGGGCGAGCTCCTCGAACGGTTCCCAGTGGCCCTGCTGCACGACGACGGAGGAAGGTCCCGATGACCGAACTGCGAGTGTGGGCGCCACGGGCACGCAAGAGCGTGGTGGCGGTGGTCGGATCCCCAGCGCGGCAGGTGCCGCTCGCTCGCACCGACGGCGGGTGGTTCAACGCCGAGGTCGCGGGGCTGGAGCCGGGCGACGACTACGCGTTCTTGGTCGACGAGAAGGGTCCGTTCCCCGATCCCCGCTCGCCCTGGCAGCCCGAGGGGGTGCACGGCCCGTCGCGGCTCGTGGATCACTCGGCGTTCGACTGGACCGACGAGGGCTGGCGGGGCACCGATGTGCGCGATGGCGTCATCTACGAGCTGCACGTGGGCACGTTCTCCCCCAGGGGCGACTTCGACGGCGTCGTCGAACGGCTCGACCACCTCGCCGACCTGGGGGTGAGCTCGATCGAGTTGCTCCCGGTGAACGAGTTCCCCGGAGACCGCAACTGGGGCTACGACGGCGTGTCGCTCTACGCGCCGCACCACACCTACGGCGGCCCCGACGGCCTCAAGCGCCTCGTCGATGCCTGCCACGATCGAGGCCTGGCCGTCATCCTCGACGTCGTCTACAACCACCTCGGCCCCGAGGGGAACTACCTCGGCACCTACGGGCCCTACTTCACGGACTTCTACTCCACCCCGTGGGGCGAAGCGGTGAACTACGACCGGGCCGACAGCGACGAGGTGCGCCGCTTCGCCATCGACAACGCCCTCATGTGGCTGCGCGACTACCACCTCGACGCCCTGCGCCTCGATGCCGTGCACGCCATCATCGACACCTCGGCCGTGCACCTCCTCGAGCAGATGTCGGCGGAGGTCGACGAGCTGGCGACCGACCTAGGGAGGCCATTGGTCCTCATCGCCGAGACCGACCAGAACGACCCGCGCATCTGCACCCCGCGCGACCGGGGCGGCTTCGGGCTGCAGGCCCAGTGGAGCGACGACTTCCACCACGCCCTCCACGCCGTCCTCACCGGCGAGACCAGTGGCTACTACGCCGACTTCGCCGATGGTCTCGCCGCGCTGGCCCGCACCATCGAGGCGGGTTGGCTCTTCCAGGGCGAGCGCTCGGGGCACCGGCGCCGGCGGCACGGCCGCTCGCCCGATGGGCTCAGCGGTCGCAACCTGCTCGGCTACGCGCAGAACCACGACCAGGTGGGCAACCGGGCCGTCGGCGATCGGCTCTCGCACAGCGTGTCCGACGGCCGGGCACGGATCGCCGCCGCCCTGGTGCTCACCTCACCGTTCGTCCCCATGTTGTTCCAGGGGGAGGAGTGGGGGGCCAGCTCGCCGTTCCAGTACTTCACCGACCACCAGGACCGCGAGCTCGGTCGGGCGGTCGCCGCCGGTCGACGCTCGGAGTTCGGGGCGTTCGGCTGGGAGCCTGAGCAGGTGCCCGATCCGCAGGATCGCGCCACGTTCGAGCGGTCACGGCTGTCGTGGTCCGAGCTGGGCGAGGCGCCCCACGCGGCGCTGCTCGAGTGGCATCGACGGCTCATCGGCCTCCGCGCCGCCGAACCCGGCCTCGGGGTCGGCCCGCTCGAGGCAGCCGTCGCGTACGACGCTGCGGCTGGATGGCTACGAATCGACCGCGTTGGGTGGTCGGTTGGGGTCAACCTCGGTGCATCTGACGCTGACGTCCCGTTTCCCACCCCCGACGGCCAGGTGGTCCTCGCCTCGCACGACAGCGCTCCGGCGACCACCGAGGGTGGCGTCGTTCGACTGCCGTCCGACAGCGTGATCGTGGTTCGCACCCGGCCCTAGTGCCATAGGCCTGGGCCCTATGGCTCAACTTCTCGAATGGTCTCAAGACGACCGCTTCCCGCTCCGACACCAGGAGGGACAGAACGGGAAGGGCAGACCATGACCACCATCCGAGCGACCTGTGGAACCTGCGGCGACGTGGAGCTCACGACGGCTGACGTCCAGGTGATGATCAGCGAGGACTCCGGCGAGGGCAACTACTCGTTCCGCTGCCCGATGTGCGAGGGGGTGGTCGTGAAGGGCTCACCTCGTCACACCATCGATCTGCTCGTGTCGGCCGGTGTCCGGTACTCCACCTGGGGGACTCCCGCCGAGACGCCGCTCGATCCCGCTGCTCCGGCGTTCAGCTACGACGATCTCCTCGAGTTCCACGGGATGCTCGCCGACGACGACGCCGTCGCCGGTGCGCTCGACGCACTCCTGAACTGACCCGGCTTCTCGACTGGCCAGGCTTCCTGATCCCGGCGCCGGTCCCCCCTTGGCCGACGCCGCGTGACATGACACGGCTCCCGCTCCTCTCCGGAGTGGGAGTCGTCGCCGCGTCGCGAACACGGCCCGATGCCGCAGCCGTATCCGAACGAGGTGGCCGGCCGATGGCTTCTTGTGACACCCGCCGACGGCGGGTGAGGACGAACGAGGAGCGAGAAATCTTGATGGTCACTTGGACGAGCAAGCTGAAGCGGGTCGCGGCGGTCGCCGGAGCCGTGGTCGTGATGGGCGCCGGAGCGGCCGCGGCCGAGGATGTGGTCGTGGACGACGTGCCGTCCGAGGAGAGCACCGACACCACCGACACGACGGTGGAGGTGCACGGTGCCGTCGTGTCGGCGGCTGCACAGGACCATTCGAACGACGAGCAGTGCGGGAACCACGGCACGTGGGTCCGTTCGGTTGCTCAGGGCGCCGACGACTGCACCGCCGCCGCCGAGACGCCCGACGATGAGACGGCCGACGACGCCACCGAGGACACGGCCGACGAGACGGCCGATGAAACGGTCGATGAGACCAGTGAGGCGAAGGCCGACGGCGCGGTCGAGACCCACGGTGCCGTCGTGTCGGCGGCTGCACAGGACCATTCGAACGACGAGCAGTGTGGGAACCACGGCCAGTCGGTTCGGGCGGTTGCTCAGGGCGCCGAGGACTGCACCCTCCCGCCGGGCCGGCAGGGCGATGCCGGTGACGCCGGTGATGCGGGTGATGCCGGTGATGCCGCTGGTCCGGGCAACGGCAGGGGCAACGGCAACGGTCGCCGCTGAGTCGCATCAGCCGGTCGCACCACCCTGGCTCCCGGGTGCCCCACGTCGTGTCGGGTCCCGGGGCTCGGTCGGTATCCTCGTCCGAGAGTGCAGCAGTCGCAGCGCGGGTACAGGGAGTGACGTGTCAACCGCAGGAGAACAGCCGATCGGATCGGCCCCGCGAGTCGTCGACGTGGCGGTTCGCCTCGTCGAGCAGAACCGGTTCCGCCTGGCGCTCCTGCAGCTCACCGCCCTCGAGCGGCGATGGGGGCTGGCCGATGCGGCGGCCATCATCGCTCAGCTCACCCATCCTCCGGTCGACACCGACCCGCGGCTCGAGACCGACGCCATCCGCAACATCCCGTCGGCGCTTCCCGACTGGTTGGAGCGTCCCGTCGCCGAGGAGGTGGAGCGCATCTGTCGACGCCAGAGCATCCGCGTCGAGACGCCGACATCACTCATCGGCCGGATCCTGGCTGCGTCCATCGTCGACCGGTCGGTCGGCTCGGTCGATACCGGGTTCGCGGCAGCAGTCGCGTTCGCCCCGCACGAGCCCATGTCCGGACTCGACCTCCGCGAGACCGACGCCGACACCGACGCCGACTGGGTGCCCGACACCACGGTGGTCGATGTGAGCGACGGACGAGGAGCCGTGCGGCCCGATGGTGGCATGCCCATCGACGGCGCTGGCACGGTCGACTGGCTCGGCCGCTCCAGTCGCTAGCGGGAGTTTCCGGGCTGTCTCGTGGGGGTGTGGTGTTGTCCCTGGTCAGGGGTGGTTTCTCGGTGGTGGTGGTGTATTACCTAGCTGGGTTCAGCGTTTGGGGGCGTAGGTGTCGAGGTTGAAGAGGTCGTGGAGGCGCTGCTGGGTGGGGTTCATGTCGGTGAGGATGCGCCGGGCGCGGGCCGGCCCCGGTCGCCTTGGTAGAGGAGCACGGTCTCCTCGATGCCGGCGAGGGTGGCGAGGAGCTGGCGGACGCTGAGGTGGATCCCGGCGTGGTGTGCTTCGCGGCGTATGAGGCGGGCGACGGTGAGGGCGAGCACGCAGGAGGTGGTGTGGACCCG
>JAENWR010000113.1 GCA_016649895.1 Acidimicrobiia bacterium
GCTCTCGACTGCGGTCGCCGGCGTCGAGTGCCTGGTCAGCCGGTCGGGCTACACCGGCGAGGACGGTGTCGAGCTGCAGGTGCCGGCCGACGCTGCCGCCGACGTCGCCCGGGCCGTGCTCTCATCGGGGGTGGTGCTTCCCGCCGGGTTGGCAGCGCGCGACTCGTTGCGGCTCGAGGCCGGACTCTGCCTCTACGGCAACGACCTCGACGAGGCGACCACGCCGATCGAGGCCGGACTCACCTGGTCGATACCGCGCAGGCGGCGCGACGAGGGTGGCTATCCCGGCGCCAGCGTGATCGGGCGCGAGCTGGCCGAGGGGTCAGCGAGGCGTCGGGTCGGCCTGCGTGCCGACGGACGTCAGCCCGTGCGCGACGGGGCGCCGCTCATCGACGCGGCCGGCACCGAGGTGGGCACCGTCACCAGCGGTGGCTACGGACCGACCGTCGGAGGCCCGGTGGCCATGGGGTACGTCGAGGCCGCCGTCGAACCCGACGCCGATCTCACCGCCATCGTGCGTGGCAAGCCCCTGCCGGTGCGGATCGTGCCGCTGCCCTTCGTCGCCCCTCGCAACCGTCGCCCCGCCACGGGTGCCCCGACCACCACACCGAAGCCCACCACACCGAAGGACGTCTCATGACCAGCTTCGCCGATCGTCACATCGGTCCCGACGACCGTGAGCTGCAGGCGCTGTTCGCCGAGGTGGGGGTCGACTCGCTCGACGCACTGATCGATGCCGCGGTTCCGGCGGCGATCCGCTCGAGCGAGCCACTGTCGCTGCCGGCGGCCATCGGCGAGGAGGAGGCGCTCGCCGAACTGCGGGCCATCGCCGGCCAGAACGCGGCGATGACCTCGCTGATCGGGATGGGATACGTCGGCACCGTGCTGCCCGGGGTCATCCGGCGCAACGTCCTCGAGAACCCTGCCTGGTACACGAGCTACACGCCGTACCAGCCCGAGATCTCCCAGGGCCGGCTCGAGGCGTTGCTGAACTACCAGACCGCGGTGGCCGACCTCACCGGCATGGACATCGCCAACGCGTCGTTGCTCGACGAGGGCACCGCGGCCGCCGAGGCCATGACGATGTGCCGGCGGATGGGTCGCCACAAGGGATCGGTGTTCTTCGTCGATGCCGCCACCCACCCCCAGACGATCGACGTGGTGCGCACGCGTGCCGAGCCGCTCGGCATCGACCTCGTCGTCGGCGACGCGTTCGCCGATCTCGATGCCGAGGTGGCGTTCGGGGTGCTCGTGCAGAACCCCGCCACCGATGGCCGGGTGCGCGACCTCGCGCCCTTGGCCGATCAGGTGCACGGCGTCGGGGGCCTCCTCGTGGTGGCGGCCGACCTGCTGGCCTCGTGCCTGGTGGTGCCGCCGGGCGAACAGGGGGCCGACATCGTGGTGGGTTCGGCCCAGCGCTTCGGGGTGGCGATGGGCTACGGCGGACCCCACGCCGCGTTCATGGCCTGCCGATCGGCTCACGTTCGCGCCCTGCCCGGCCGGCTCGTCGGGGTGTCGATCGACTCCGAGGGTCGCCACGCCCTGCGACTGGCGCTGCAGACCCGCGAGCAGCACATCCGCCGCGAGAAGGCGACGAGCAACATCTGCACGGCGCAGGTGCTGCTGGCCGTCATCGCCGGGTTCTACGCGACATACTACGGCCCTGACGGGCTGCGGGCGATCGCCGAGCAGGTCCACCGGCGCACGATCGGGCTGGTCGACGCGCTCGACGCCATGGACGTCGGGGTCGAGTCGCGCGAGGTGTTCGACACCCTGGTGCTGCGGGTGCCAGGTGCGGCCGATGCCGTGCTCCACGCGGCCCGCCAGCGGGGGATCAACCTGCGCCCGCTCGACAGCGGTCGGGTGGGCGTCACCCTCGACGAGACCACGACGCCCGAGAGCGTCGCCAAGGTGCTCGATGCAGTGGCCGCCGGCACGGGTCGGTCGGGGGCACCGGCGTCGCTGGTGGGGGCCGATGCTGGTTGGGGCATCCCCGAGCCGCTGCGGCGCACCTCGAGCTACCTCGACCACCCGGTCTTCCATCGTCACCACTCCGAGACCGCGATGCTGCGCTACCTGCGACGGCTCGCCGACAAGGACCTGGCGCTCGATCGCACCATGATCCCGCTCGGGTCGTGCACGATGAAGCTGAACGCCACCGCCGAGATGGAGCCGATCACCTGGCCCGCACTGGCCAACGTGCATCCGTTCGCACCACTCGACCAGACCGCTGGCTACCAGCGGATCATCTCCGACCTCGAGGCGTGGCTGGCCGAGATCAGCGGCTACGACGCAGTGTCGATGCAGCCCAACGCCGGATCGCAGGGCGAGTACGCGGGCTTGCTCGCCATCCGGGCCTACCACCGGTCGAGGGGCGACGGCGGGCGCACGGTGTGCCTCATCCCGTCGTCGGCGCACGGCACCAACGCCGCGAGCGCGGTGCTGGCCGGGATGGACGTGGTGGTCGTGGCGTGCGATGACGACGGCAACATCGACCTCGACGACATGCGGGCCAAGCTCGGGTCGACCGGCGAGCGCCTTGCCGCGCTGATGATCACCTACCCCTCCACCCACGGCGTCTACGAGGCGACGGTGGGCGAGGTGTGCGACCTGGTGCACGCCGCGGGTGGCCAGGTGTACCTCGACGGGGCGAACCTCAACGCCCTGGTGGGGGTGGGCCGCCCGGGCCGGTTCGGCGCCGATGTGTCGCACTTCAACCTGCACAAGACGTTCTGCATCCCCCACGGCGGTGGCGGGCCAGGCGTGGGGCCCATCGGCGTGCGGTCGCACCTCGTCCCGTTCCTGCCCGGCCACGGGGTGGTGCCGCTGCACGGGGTGATCCGACGTGGGGACGGTGGCGGGGTCGGCGCCGGCGACGGCCAGCCCCTCGGGGCGGTGGGGCCGGTGGCCTCGGCGCCGTGGGGCTCGGCGGGGATCCTGCCCATCTCATGGATGTACGTGCGGATGATGGGGGCCGAGGGCCTCACCCGGGCGACCCAGGTGGCCGTGTTGTCGGCGAACGTGATCGCCCGGCGGCTGGCCCCGCACTACCCCGTGCTCTACACGGGCGTCGGCGGGTACGTGGCCCACGAGTGCATCATCGACACCCGTCCGCTGCGCGAGCGTGCCGGCATCAGCGTCGACGACCTGGCGAAGCGGCTCATCGACTACGGGTTCCACGCGCCCACCATGTCGTTCCCGGTGGCCGGCACGTTGATGATCGAGCCCACCGAGTCCGAGGACCTCGCCGAGATCGACCGGTTCTGTGCGGCCATGATCGGCATCCGGGCCGAAGCCGAGGCGGTGGCGATCGGCGAGCTCGGACGCGACGACAACCCGTTGGTGTTCGCCCCCCACACGGCCGAGGACCTGTTGGTGGCCGAGTGGGAGCGGGGGTACTCCCGCGAGGTCGGGGCCTTCCCCGGCGACGTCGACCGGGCCTCCAAGTACTGGGCCCCGGTGAGCCGGATCGACCAGGCCCATGGCGACCGCAACGTCATGTGCTCGTGTCCCCCCATCGAGGCGTACGGCCGCTGATGGCCGGGTTGGGCGCGCCGAGGGTGTCGTGTGCGCCCTCGGCCTCCGGGGTGGGCTCCACCCAGGAGGGATCGCCCGGGTCGACGCCGGACCCGGCCCCGCTGCTGCCGCCGTCGTGAAGGGGCGCCATCGGCGGTAGGTCGACACGGCCGTGGCGCCCGCGGCGGGGTCGGAAGCCGGGGTGGAGGGCGTAGACGCCGCGCCGGACCCGCTGGGCCCGCTGCCGGTCGTGTTCGTAGCCGAGAGCGTCGGCGAGCACCCGAACCGGCGCCTCGGCGGCGATGACGAAGCCGTAGAGGTGGAGGAGGCCGTGGAGGTCGCGCAGGCGCTGGGCGCCGTGGCGGGCGAGGATGGTGAGGCAGACCGAGCGGAGGCGTCGGCCGAAGAGCGGGATGGGGTGGTGGACCACGGGTGGGAGGTCGGTCTGGTCGAGGCGGGGCGGACGGCGGCCCTTCTTCCATGGCACGACGGGCCAGAGGCGATCGTGGAGGTCATGGGCGTCGGAGACGAGCGCTTGCCGCTGGCCGGCCAGCGCGGCCAGCTGCGCGTCGACCTGATCGATGCATGCGAGCTGGTCGTCACGCTGGAGTTGCAGGTTGAGGCGGGTCCGGCGGTCGAGGCCGGCGTGGTAGCGCACGGTGATGAGGCGTTGGCTGAGGTCGCGGTTGAGTTGTCCGGCGGTGGCGTCGTGCACGGTTGTGCTCCCGGGTTTGGTGTGGGCGGGGGAGGCCGAGCGCGGCCACGAGCGTGCGTCCATCATCGCCACCCCCAGTGACACTCACCGCCGCCGGTCTGCTGCCCGTGGGCGTCGAATCGATATCGAATCGACGCCCAAGGGCAGCGATGTGGCGGGCCAGGGTGGAGTAGGCCGGCGTAGTCCCATTGCCCTCATCTGGCTCGGATGGCTACCGTCCCGGAGGTTGCGGCCGACAGGAGGGCGTCGGTGGACCAGCGAATCGTGGAGGTGAGCAACGAGTGGGGAGATGGCACGTCGAGGTCGTTCAGATGCGCGCACGCGACGTCCGAAAGGGTGACGTCGTCGCCCGCGACCCCCAGCGCCTCGACGCCTGGTTCCGCGTCCACGAGATCAATGTCCTCCCCGACGGCCAGGTCAACGTGCTCGACAAGAGCAACACCCGGAGCTTCCTCGTCGGACCCTTCGACCTCGTCGGGTTGCAGACGCCTGTTGCGCTCCCGGCCGAGGCCGACGTGACCGTGGTGCGTCAGCGTCCGAGCGCGGCATCGAACGCCGAGGATCTCGCGACCACCACCACATCTGCACCGACGGCGATGCCCCAGGTGCCGAACGGGGCCGCGGCGCCGGCCGCCGCCCACGACCAGCCGGCCCCATCGCAGGCAGGAAGCGGCGCCGCTGCACGAGAGGCGGTCGCCCGAGAGATGCATCCAGCGCCAGTACGAGGCAGCCTGCCCCCGTCGTGAGCGCCATCCGGCCGATCATCATCGACACCGATCCCGGGATCGATGACGCCATGGCCATCGCTGTCGCACTCGCCGCACCTGAGCTCGAGGTCGTGGCGCTCACCACGGTGTTCGGCAACCACTCGATCGAGGTGACCACCGCCAACGCCCAGCGGATCCTCGATGCGCTCGGCGACGTCGATACGCCCGTCGTGAGGGGCGCCAGTGGCCCCCTGGTCCGCGCCCCCCACGACCCCGCCACCCTCGTGCACGGCGACGACGGCCTCGGTGACGCCGGCCACCCGCCACCGTCACGGCCGCCGCTCGATCGTCGCAACGCCGCCCAGCACCTCGTCGACACGGTCCTCGATCGCCCCGGCAGTGTCACGCTCGTGGCCATCGGCCCCCTCACCAACCTGGCGCTCGCACTCCACCTCGAGCCAGCGATCGCCACCGCGGTGGCTGGCGTCGTCATGATGGGTGGCGCCGCCACCGTGGCCGGCAACGTCACGCCGGCGGCCGAGGCCAACATCTGGAACGATCCCGAGGCCGCCGACATCGTGTTCGGTGCCGGATGGCCCCTCACCATGATTGGCCTCGACGTCACCCACCAGGTGTTCGCCGGCCGGGCGTGGCTCGACTCCGTCGCCCAGCTCGGCACCCCGTCGGCCGACCTCGTCACCGCCACCGCTCCCGCCTACGTGCGATTCCACACCGAGACCGACGGGCTCGACGGGATGCACTGCCACGACGTCGCCGCCATTGCCGACGTGCTCCGTCCCGACCTGTTCGAGACCGAACCGATGCACGTGCGAGTCGCCACCCAGGGCTTCGCCGCCGGCGACACCATCGCCACCAACCGCCGGGTGCCCAGCGACGAGAACTGGGATGCCCGACCACTCGTCGACGTGGCGCTCGGTGTCGACGCCGGGGCCGTGCTCGGGCTGGTGCGCGACCACCTGGCCCGGTGAGCGCCGATCCCCGGAGCGATGGACGCCCCGGGGTACCGTGGCCGCCATGACGCGCGTGTGCTCACGTCCAGGGTGCTCGGCACCGGCCAGCGTCACCTTCTCCTTCGAGCCGGCGAAGCTCACGGTGTGGATCGGTGACCTCAGCGACGACGACACCGGCCCCGGCCACGACCTCTGCGTCGAGCACGGCGACCGTCTCAGCCCGCCGCGAGGTTGGACCCTGAACGACCTTCGCGAGGGTCGCGCCGAGCTGCCGACCCTCGACGCCAACAGCCCCATGTTGGCCCGGGCGTTCCGGGCTGCACACGCCAGCTGAGCCCCGGACTACACCGAGAGCACGCCACTCACCGCGAGCGTCACACCCGACAGCACCGCCACGCCGTGGAGGCAAGCTGCCGCCCACGCCCACATCTGGCGGCCACCGCCCTCGTCGCTACCGGCGATCGCTCCGGCGCCGACCAGCGTGGCGACTGCCACGACCACTGCGCCCACGGTCAGCCCCACGCGCCCGTCGGCCCCAGCGCTCACCACGAGAAGCCCCAGGTCGGGCCGCAGCACGAACGGGACGGCCACCGGCACGAGGGCTGCCCGGCGACCGGAAAGTGCGGGTTCGGCTGCTGGTGGACCGCCCAGCACGTCGCGCGCGGCGCCGAGGAGGACGACGAGCCCGGCGGCGACCCGAAGGGTGGGGGCGCTGACCGACAGCAGGTCCGCCACGGCCTCACCCGCCGCGGCGAGCGCGATGAGGACGACGCTGGCGGCGATTCCCCCGAGCACCGTCGGCTCGAGTCGCTCCCGTAGCGGTCGACCCCGACCCGGCAACGCGGGCGCGAGTCGTGGAGGGTTCACCACCGCCACGACGGCGAACACCACCGGCCAACCTGAGACCGTCATCGGCCGCCTCCCTCATCGAGCATCGCCAGCGTGAGCAGGAGCGCCGACATGGCGTGCTGTTGGTCGTCCATCTGGGTCACGTCGAACTGGAACCAGGCGCCGCGCACCGCCGCAGGAGCTCCGAACCCGGCGGCCTCGTCGCCGTCCACCTGCCGGTCGACGAGCATGCCGGCGACGCACTCTGACCGATCGGCGAGCGCCGGGGCGAGATCCGACAGGCGCGAATCGGCGCTCGACACCACCCACAGGCCTCCCAACTGCTCGCCGACGGTGCCGAGCCCGGCCCCGAGGGTGCGGCGCCCCCGCAGCCACCAGCGTGGCGTCGTGTCGACGCGCTGGCTCTCGTAGCGAGCCTGCACTCCACCGAAGCCGGCCTGTCGACGCAGGTACTCCATCTCTGGATCGCTCAGGGGGTCAGAGTCGGGGCCGGCCGACGACGCCAGCACGGCGAACCCGTACGCCGCCCAGTGGTCGGGGACATCCGGCCAGTAGCCCTCGGCGTCGTCGCGCTCGGTGGCGAGGTAGTGGCCGATGCGACGGGCGGGTGCGCCCCAGCCACCGTGGGGGAACTCCTGGTCCATCAACGCCAGCGCCCACAACACCTCGCCGGTGAAGAACGGCGAGTACACCCCCGTGTCGGGTGCCTCGCGCTCGCGGTCCCACGAGGCCAGGACCGCCCCGTCGTCCTCGACGAGCGACACGAGGAACTCGCTGAGGTCGGCGAGCAGCTCGTCGTGGCGCTCGTCGCCGGTGAGGGTGCGGCGTTCGACGAGCCCGGCGACGAGGAGCGCCGCGGCACCCGAGGTGACCCGGCTCGACGACGGTTCGAACGCCGCCCACCCCTCGTGACGCACGAGGTTGTCGACGGCGTAGGCCGTGCCCCGGTCGGCGATGTCGAGCGCTCCCGGGATGCCGGCCCGAGCCGCCTGGTAGAGCGACATGGTCACCCCGGCGTGGCGCACGGTGTTGTAGCCGGGCCCCACCTCGTCGGTTCCGCGGTCATAGCGATAGAGCCAGGTCCCGTCGGGGGCCTGGTTGCGGTCGAACCACGCCACCGCTTCGTCCACAGCCGCACGGATCGTCGCACTGTCGACCGGCGGGCAGTTCTCGGGGAGCAGCACGGTGATGCGCACGACCCCGAGCACGAGCACCCACGTGAGAGCCGAGCTGGCGACCCGGCGCCGCACCCCCGTCGCCCGCATGGACTCGACCCTATCCGGGGAGCGCATCGCGAGATCGCCTCCGTCACACCGTCACCGGCCAGTCCAACGCCGCTGGCCTACCCTCGATGAGGTGCGCAGGTCGTGGCGGATCGCCGCTCTCGTGGTGCTGGCGATGGTGGTGGCTTGGCCGGCGCTGCGCCGCCCGCCCACCGACGGGTTTCCGCTGTCGACCTATCCGATGTTCGCCACCGATCGCGGGCGCGAGGCCAGGGTCGCCACGGCCGTCGGCCTCACCGCTCACGGTGAGCGCGTCCGGCTCTCGCCCGAGCTGCTCGCGGGCACCGACGAGCCGATGATCGCCGTTGGCGCGGCACGCGATGCGGTGAGCGACGCCGGCTCACCCGAGACCTGGTGCGCCGAGGTGGCGCGACGGGTGGCCGCCGGGAGACCCGGCGTCGAGCGCATCGATGTGGTGGTCGAGGAGCACGACGCCGTCGCCCACTTCGCCGACGATGCCGATCCGCTCGCGGTCGACGTTCGAGCCACCTGCGACGTGCCGGCCAGATGAGGCCGCCGGAACGCCTCGCCCAGCGCATGGAGCGATGGCCTCCCATCACGCTCGTGCACCTACGGGTGGCGGTGACCGGCTACGCCGTCGTGTACCTGGTGGTTCGGTTTCCCCACCTGTGGGACGTCGCCACCCTCGCCGACTCCGGCACCCCAGCGCTGGGCGCCCGTGGGTCCACTGGGCGCCTGGGGGCAGCCGTGGGACCCGGCAGTGGTGCGCGGGCTGGTGATCACCACGATCGGCGTGTCGGCGGTGGCGCTCGTCGGCAGGTTCTGGAGGTTCACCGCGCCAGCGGCCGCCGTCGGCGTCGGCGTCGTGCTGAGCTACCGCAGCTCATGGGGACAGATCTTCCACACCGAGAACCTGCTCGTGCTGCACCTGATGATCCTCGGAGCGGTGGCGCTCGTCGACGGCGACCGCCCGGGCCGGCGCACCGGTGACCTCGGCCCGCAGGCCATGACCGTCGTCCTCGTCGTCGCCTACGTGCTCGCCGGTTGGGCCAAGCTGCGGATCGCCGGGCTCGACTGGGTCTCGGGCGACTCGCTGCGCAACCACGTGGCCCACGACAACCTCCGCAAGGTGCTCGTCGGCGACTGGCACTCGCCGCTCGGCGGGTGGGTGGTCGGCCACGGGTGGATGTTCGGCCCGCTGGCCGTGGTGAGCCTCGTCACCGAGCTGGCCGCCCCCGTCGCTCTCCTCGGCGGCCGGCTCCGCACCGTGTGGGTGGCCGCCGCCTGGCTCTTCCACCTGGGGGTGCTCGCCCTCATGGCCATCGTGTTCCCGTACCAGTTGAGCGGGGTCGCCTTCGTCTGCTGCTGGGCCGTGGGCGCCGAATCGACATCGAATCGACGCCCACGGGCGGGTGGGGTGGAGCGGGGAGGCACCTTGCGCCGCCGCCGCCGGTCCCCTTGACTCGCGCCATGCCCACAATCGGCGTCCCCCGCGAGCTGAAGACCGACGAGAACCGGGTGGCGATCACCCCCGACGGCGTTCGAGAGGCGCAGGCCGCGGGTGTCGACGTGATCGTCGAGGAGGGGGCGGGCCTCGGATCGAGCATCACCGACGACGAGTACCGCGCCGCCGGCGCCTCGATCGTGTCGACGAGCGAGGTGTGGGAGCGTGCCGACCTGGTCTGCAAGGTGAAGGAGCCCCAGCCCGAAGAGCTCGACCAGATGCGGCCCGGCCTGGTGCTGCTCACCTACCTTCACCTGGCCGCCTACCCCGAGGTGGCCGACGCCCTCCTCGATCGCCAGGTGACGGCAGTGGGCTACGAGACGGTCCAGCTCCCCGACGGGGCGCTCCCGCTGCTGGCGCCGATGAGCGAGGTGGCCGGTCGCATGGCCGTGCAGATCGGGGCCAACTGCCTCGAACGCCACAACGGCGGCCGCGGCGTGCTCCTCGGCGGTGTGCCCGGCGTGCGGCCGGGCCGGGTCGTCGTCATCGGCGCCGGCAACGTCGGGTGGAACGCGGCGTGGCTGGCCGCAGGCATCGAAGCCGACGTCCACCTGCTCGACAAGGACATCGACCGCCTCCGCTTCGTCGACCAGATCCACCGCGGCCGCATCACGACGCTGGCGTCGAACCGGGGTGCGGTCGAGCGGGCGGTCGCCGAGGCCGACCTCGTCATCGGAGCGGTGCTCGTGCCCGGCGGTCGCGCCCCCACGGTCGTCACCGAGGACATGGTGCGCGCCATGAAGCCCGGCTCGGTCATCGTCGACATCGCCATCGACCAAGGTGGCTGCGTCGAGACGTCGCGCGAGACCACCCACGCCGAGCCGACCTACGAGCACCACGGGGTCATCCACTACGCGGTCGGCAACATCCCCGGGGCGGTGCCCAACACCTCGACCCACGCCCTCACCAACGCCACCCTCCCGTACCTCATCGACCTGGCCCGCCTCGGTCTCGCCGCAGCGGGCGCCGCCGACCCCGCCCTCGCCGCCGGGGTGAACATCCACAACGGCCACGTGACCAACCCGGCGGTGGCCGAGGCCCTCGGTCGGCCTGCGGTCGATCTGGAAGTGGCGCTCAGTGGTGGGGACGCAGGTCCTCGGTAGCCACCGAGCCGATCACCAGGGTGACCGGGGCCGCCACCGGCGTGCTGCCGAGCTCGGCCAGGCGCCCCCGCCACACGTGCTGGTCGGGCAGCGTGCCGTTGTGGATGGCCGCGGCAGGGGTATCGGGCGACATGCCGGCGGCGATGAGGCGGGCCGCCACCGCCGCCGCCCGCGCCGCGCCCATCAGCACGACGA
>JAENWR010000046.1 GCA_016649895.1 Acidimicrobiia bacterium
GCTGAAGGTCGTCTTCGAACAGGCAAAAAAAGAGGGGAGCAAGATCTTCTCGAAGGAGCGGTTCGCGCGCTTCAACCGCGAGTCCGATCGCACGCCGGCCGCTCCGAAGCAGACGGCGTCGAAGCAGACCGCGCCGAAGAAGGCCGGGGGCAAGGCCACTCCTGCCGCCGCCGCGAAGAAGCCCACCAAGCCGAAGGCAGGGAAGAAGGGCGCCGCGGCCGAGCGACGGCTCGACGAGGTGCAGCCACCCCTCGGGCGCGAGCCGAGCAACGGCCTGGGCGACGGCCTGGGCGACATCGGGGGCGGCGCCGAGCCAACCCACGGTGACGACGTGGTCGAACACTGGCCCGCTCGTGGGATCGTCCGCCTCTCCGGCTCCCAGGTCGGGCACGTCAGCGGGTGGACCGGTCAGCTCGAGCACCGTCCCCTCGAGCGATCCGACCAACGCCGCACGGCGACGGTCGAGCTCAATGCGCACGTCGTCGACCGGCCAGAGATCGAGCATGCCACCGAGCGAGCCAGGCAGGGCGGCGCGGAACACGCCGGAAAGAGAGGCCACCACGTCACGCTAACCGGGCCGACTTGGTGCCACGGTGGCCCCGATCTGTAGCCTCCACCGGCTATGGGGAACCTCACTGTTGGCATCGTCGGATCAGGGATCATGGGCTCGGGCATCGCCGAGGTGGCCGCCAAGGCGGGCCACACGGTCATCCTGCGCAGTCGCAAGCAAGAGTCGGCCGACGCCATGGTCGCCGGGCTCGAGACGTCGCTGAACCGCCAGGTCGAGAAGGGCCGCCTCGAGGCCGACGTGCGCGATGAGGTCCTCGGCCGCGTCAGCGCCACCTCCGAGCTGTCGAACCTGGCCGACTGCGACCTGGTCATCGAGTCGATCGTCGAGGACCTCGACACCAAGCTCGGCCTCTTCAAGGAGCTGGACGGCATCGTGAAGGCCGACGGCATCCTCGCCACCAACACCTCGACCCTGCCGGTCGTCGAGATGGCCGTCGCCACCGGTCGGGCCGACAAGGTCGTGGGCATCCACTTCTTCAACCCGGCGCCGATGATGTCGCTCGTCGAGATCATCGCCCCGCTCACCGCTTCCGACGCCACCGTCGCCGCCGCCACCGAGTTCGCCACATCGTGCGGAAAGGACCCGGTGCAGGTGAAGGACCGGGCCGGCTTCATCGTGAACGCCCTCCTCTTTCCGTACCTCAACAACGCGGTACGGCTGCTCGAGGCCGGCACCGCCAACCGCGACGACATCGACACCGCCATGAAGGGCGGCTGCAACTTCCCGATGGGCCCGCTGGCGCTGCTCGACCTCGTGGGCCTCGACACCTCGCTGTCGATCCTCGACGCGCTCTACGCCGAGTTCGCCGACCCGAACTACGCCGCCGTCCCGCTGCTGCGCCGCATGGTCAGCGCCGGCAAGCTGGGTCGCAAGTCCGGCGCCGGCTTCTACGACTACTGATCGCTGTGGTCCGGGGCGCGTCGCTCGATGAGCCCGGGACCGATCGAACCGCCGGCGTCGGTGTGGCAGCTCCCGTCGCCCGCTGACGCCGACGACACCGGCCTCCTCGGTGTCGGTGCCGACCTGGCGCCGGGCACGCTGCTGACCGCCTACCGCTCGGGCATGTTCCCAATGCCGGTCGGCGCTTCGGGGCCACTCGGCTGGTGGTCGCCCGATCCGCGGGGTGTGCTGCCCCTCGACGGCCTCACCGTCAGCCGGTCGCTCCGCCGATCCCTGCGCGACTTTGAGGTGCGCGTCGACACCGCCTTCAGCGAGGTGATGGCCGCGTGCGCCGAGCCGGCCCGCCCCGGTGGCTGGATCACGCCGGCGTTCGAAGCCGCCTACTACGACCTGCATCGGCTCGGCTGGGCCCACAGCGTCGAGGCGTGGACGCTCGATGGTGAGCTGGCCGGCGGCCTCTACGGGGTGGCCATCGGCGGGCTCTTCGTCGGCGAGTCGATGTTCCACCGACGCCGCGACGCGTCGAAGGCCGCCCTCGTCGGACTCGTCGAGCTGCTGGCCGCCGACCGCGACCCTCGCCGGCTGCTCGACGTGCAGTGGCGCACCGACCACCTGGCCACGCTCGGCGTCATCGAGACCCCCCGCGACCACTACCTTCGGCGCCTCGCCGTCACGCTCGCCGCTCCCCTCCCCGAGCCGTGGGTGTGACACGACGGCCCGATTGGGCGGAGAATGGCCGGATGGCTGAGGCGCAGAACGAGATCCCCCGGCGCGAGCCCGATCGTCCGTGGATGATGCGAACCTACTCGGGCCACTCTTCGGCAACGGCGTCGAACGAGCTCTACCGGACGAACCTGGCCAAGGGACAGACCGGCCTGTCGATCGCCTTCGACCTGCCGACCCAGACCGGCTACGACCCCGACGCCCCCGAGGCCGTCGGCGAGGTCGGCAAGGTCGGCGTGCCCGTGGCTCACCTCGGCCACATGCAGCAGCTCCTCGACGGCATCCCCGTGGGCGAGATGAACACGTCGATGACCATCAACGCCACCGCGGCATGGCTGCTCGGGCTCTACGTCGCCAACGCCGAGACGCAGGGGGTCGAGTCGACCCAGCTGCGGGGCACCACCCAGAACGACATCGTCAAGGAGTACCTCAGTCGCGGCACCTACATCTACCCGCCGCAACCCTCGAAGCGCCTCATCGTCGACATGGTGGCGTTCTGTGCCGAGCGAGCTCCGCGGTGGAACCCGATGAACGTGTGCAGCTACCACCTGCAGGAGGCGGGGGCGACGCCGGTCCAGGAGATCGCCTACTCCCTCGCCACCGCCATCGACGTGCTCGACGCCGTGAAGGAGTCGGGCCAGGTGCCCGACGACCGCTTCTCGGCCGTGGTCGCATCGATCTCGTTCTTCGTCAACGCCGGCATCCGGTTCGTCGAGGAGACCTGCAAGATGCGGGCCTTCACCCAGATGTGGGACCGCATCACCCTCGACCGCTACGGGGTCACCGATCCCAAGGCCCGCCGCTTCCGCTATGGGGTGCAGGTGAACAGCCTCGGCCTCACCGAGGCCCAGCCCGAGAACAACGTGCAGCGCATCGTGCTCGAGGCGCTTGGCGTCACCCTCTCCAAGAACGCCCGCGCCCGGTCGCTGCAGCTCCCGGCGTGGAACGAGGCGCTCGGCCTACCCCGCCCGTGGGACCAGCAGTGGTCGCTGCGCATCCAGCAGGTGCTGGCGTATGAGACCGACCTGCTCGAGTACGACGACATCTTCGACGGCTCCCACGTGATCGAGGCGAGGACCGCCGAGCTGGTCGACGCCGCCCAGGCCGAGCTCGACGAGGTGCTCGCACTCGGCGGGGCGTTCGAGGCCATCGACGAGCTGAAGGGCCGGCTCGTCGGGTCGCACGCCGAGCGCATGCGTCGCATCGAGAACGGTGACCTGCCGATCGTCGGCGTCAACCGCTTCGTCGAGACGGCCGAGTCGCCCCTCGGGGGCGAGGAGAGCATCATGCGGGTCGACCCTGCGGTGCAGGACCAGATGATCGCCGACGTGAACGAGTGGCGGTCGAACCGCGACAACGATGCGGTGACGGCTGCGCTCGACGAGCTGCGCCGGGTCGTCGACAGCGGCGAGAACGTGATGCCGGCCACCATCGCCGTCGCCCACGCCGGCGGCACCACCGGAGAGTGGGCCGACACCTTGCGGGACGTGTTCGGCGAGTACCGCGCCCCCACCGGGGTGGCGGCCGCCGCAGGGAGGGGAACCATGGGACAAGGACTGCGCGACGTCGCCGACCGGGTACGGACGCTGGCGGGTGGGCCGCCGCGGCTGCTGGTGGCCAAGCCGGGCCTCGACGGGCACTCCAACGGCGCCGAGCAGATCGCCGTGGCGGCGCGCGACTCCGGCATGGAGGTCATCTACCAGGGCATCCGCCTCACCCCCGAGCAGATCGCCGCGGTGGCGCGCGACGAGGACGTCGACGTCATCGGCCTGTCGATCCTGTCGGGGAGCCACCTCGAGCTCATCCCCACCGTCGTGCGGCTGGTGCGGGCCGAAGGGGTCGACGCACCCATCGTCGTTGGCGGCATCATCCCCGAGGCCGACCGGCCCACACTGCTCGCCGGTGGTGTGGCGGCGGTCTACACGCCGAAGGACTTCGAGCTGGCCCGCATCATGTCCGACATCGTCGATCTGGTGGCCGCCCGCAGAGGCTGATCCGGTCCGGCACCCGTGTGGCGGCGGTGGCTGCGCGGCAAGCTCGCGAAGTTCGGCCCCGGCGCTCTCAATCCGAGGCACCCGCGGCCGATGGTGATGCAGTGATCGAACGTCGTGTCCTCCTCGCACTCGGCGGGACCATCGTCGGCATCGTCGGAGGCACCGTCGCTGCCGCCAACGGAGCCCCCGTCCCGGGTGTCGCCGCTGCCCTCGGCGCCTTCGCCGCGGGTCTGGGCAACCTCGTCGTCTCGCCGGCTGCAGGCGCCGACGCCTCGACCGGCGCCGTGACCGCGGCGGCAGTGTCCCAACCCGACGACCGCTCGTCGGCGCCGTCGCTCGCCGATGCACGCATCGAGGCGCCCGATCAGTCGACGCTCTTCGACCTGCCCGCCGCCGCCACGGTGCCCGCGGGACCCTCCGTTCCCTCGGCCGCCCCGCCGCCTCCCGTCGACCCACCCGCCGTCCAGCCGCCCGCCCCGCCCGAACGCGTCCCGCTGCTCATCGACCCCGGCACGGGCTTGTTCTCCGAGGACTACTTCGACATCGCGATCGAGGCGCGGCTGGCCGCGGCACGTCGCCACCTCCGGCCCGTCGGCGTGGTGCTGCTCGAGGTCGTCGAGGGCCTCCGCTCCAACGAGGTGCATGCCACCGACCCGATCCGGGTCGCCGAGGCCATCACCATCACCCTCCGCGAAGCCGACACCGCCTGTCGTCGGGCGGACGGACGCTTCGCCCTGCTGTTGGAGGACACGCCCGAGAACGGGGCGATCTGGACCGTCGAGCGCATCCGCCGGCGCTTGGTCGACGAGGACTCGTCGCTCACCGTCTGGGCCGGTGTTGCCTGCTATCCGGCGCACGCGTTCGACAGCTCGTCGATCATGAAGGCAGCCGTGGTGGCTCTCGACGCCGCCCGCGAGTGGCGCCAGGACCGCATCGAGGTCGCCGTCGGCGAGTAGCCGACCCAAGCTCATTCCCGTTCTGCGGATGGCTGGCCCCACATCCGGGCCTGGGATTCCGCAACTCGGGTGGTGGCGGGGGCATGATCGGTCGCATGACCGAGTGCCGGACCTGCGAGCTGACCGAACGCCGCGACCGTGGTGAGGCGCCCGACTGGGACCTCATCGTGCGCACCGCCGACTGGGACCTGGTGCACGCCTACGACACGTCGATCGAGGGGTGGCTGGTGCTCGTTGCTCGCCGGCACGTCACGGCCGTGGCCGACCTCACCGCCGACGAGGCGTTGGAGCTAGGTCCGATGATCCGCTGGGTGTCGCTGGCCCTCGCCGAGGTCACCGGGTGCGAGAAGACCTACGTCGTGCAGTTCGCCGAGCATCCCGAGCACCCGCACGTACACGTGCACGTCATCGCCCGGCCCCCCGACTTGGCGCCCGAGCTGCAGGGCCCGGGGATCTTCGGCGCGCTCGGCGTGCCGGAGGCCGAGCGGGTCTCGGAGGAGCGCATGGACGAGATCGCCCGGGCGATGCGCGTGGCAGTGGCCACGCACCGCTGACCCGGCTGTACCCACCGGCGCGTCGCTCCCCAGCCTGTCGGGGACGATCGTGCACACCAGGAGGCGCGGATCGTCCCCAACCGGTGCGTTGACGAGAGGGTCGGGGACGATCGTGCACACCAGGGCGCGCGGATCGTCCCCGACCTCTGGGCTCACATGGGTCGGCGGCGACGACCAATCGCTGCCAGCACCGACCCGCCCAGGGCCACCAACGCCCCGATCGGGGGCAGGGCGGTGGCACCCGATCCCGTGCGTGGGAGGGGGCGACCGACCGGCGGCGCTACGGGCCTACCGTCGGTGCTGCGACCTCCTCGCCGAGCTGGGCGTCGAACCCTCGGATCGACTGCGCCGCCTCGAACGCTCCCTCCACCAGCCCGGCTGAAGCTTGCCGGTGGGACGGATGCATCACCGGTAATACACTTTCCGAGTGGCTGAGGTGTCGATACGGGAGCTGCGCAACCACGGTGGCGAGGTGGTCGACCGCGCGCAGCGGGGCGAGCCGCTGATCACTGCCATCACCCTTGCGGAGCTGTCGGTCGGTCCGTTGGTGGCGTCGACCGACGAGGGCGTCGGCCACCCGCCAGACCCACCACCTGCAGCAGGCCGAGGCCGACTTCGAACCCCTGCCGTTCGACGCCGCGGCCGCGCGCGGCTTCGGGCAGGTTGCCGCTTCGCCGCATCGGGCCGGCCGGAAACCTGCGGCCCGCGCCCACGACGCGATGATCGCCGCGATCGGCATCAGCAACGACTTGCCGGTGCACACGTGCAATCCCGACGACTTCAGCGGTATCGCCGACCTCACCGTCGTCGAGATACCTCACCCGGACCACTGAGACGCCGTAGGTCCACCGCGGCATGGGTGCGATTGTCTCCGGTATCCGGATGTTCGGCCACCCAAGCGGACCGGCTCAGAGGGTGATTCCGATGCTGGCGGCGCGGATGCGGGCGGCGGCACCGTCGAACGGCGGCTCGTTTCGCTGCACCGCCTCGAACACCTGGGCCGACGCGGTCAACGCCGCCTCGATGATATCGGGCGGGTAGCCGTAGAGCACCTGGTGCTCGATGAACTCGTCCTCGTCGAGCATCTCCACCCGACCGTCCACGAACTGCACCACGTCGAGGTCCAGATCGACCATGGTGACCGACCCGTCGGAGTGCCGGACGGGGCGGTCGATGATGTCGACGTAGAGCTTCCAGGTCTGCGTCGGCGGGTGCGGCGAACCTGCCCGCGTGGGAAACCACGCGCACCATGGCGCATCGTGCGGGACCAGCCTCAGCCCGTCGATCCGCGTCTGGAAGGAAACATCTCCCTTGAACGCGAGAGCGTCGGATGGCATGCAGAACCACGAACCGTGCTCGTCGTCGGCCAGCGGTTGCATCTGCCAGCGGTAGTGCGGGCGGTCGGGCCACTTCCGTCGTTCGAGCCAGACGGGATCCATCACCCCATCCTGCCCGACACGAACAGCAGCATGGGTGGGATCCTCTCCGGAATCCGGGTGCTCATCCATCCATGGGTGGCCTGGGTCGGCCAGGGGGCCAGCGGTCGTCGAGCTCGGCGAGGATCTCGTCGGTGTCGGCGCCGAGGACGGGGCCGACACCGGAAGGGGCGGCCGACAGGTGGTCGGTATCGTGAGCCGCCGTCTCTCTCGGCGTTCGTCAAAGTTCAGCGGTACCCTTTTGCCATGGGTGAGCGCCGGGAGCTTGTCGAAGCGAAGCGGTCTGAGATCCTCGAGATCGTGCGCCGCCACCGTGGCCGGTCGATCTCGGTCTTTGGCTCCGTCGCCCGAGGCGACGAGTCCCCGACGAGCGACATCGACTTCCTTGTGGATTTCGGCTCGAACAGCTCTCTGTTCGATCTGCTCCACATCAGCGAGGAGCTCGAAGCGCTGCTCGGCGTACCGGTCGACGTCGTCTCGACCGGTGGCCTGAAGGAGCGCGACGTCCACATCCGGCGCGAAGCAATGCCGCTGTGAGCCGAGGCGACGCCGAGCGAGTCGCCGACATCTTCGAGGTCGCCAACGAACTGGCCGAGGTTGTCGCGGTCGGTCGTGAACCATTTCTCGCAAGCCTCCTCCACATCCGCGCCGCGGAACGACTTCTCGAGATCATCGGAGAGGCAAGCAACGCTCTGTCCGACGGCTACAAGGAACGTCACCGTGAGGTCGCCTGGCGGGACGTGGTCGCCTTGCGCAACCTCCTTGCACATCACTACCACCGCATCGACCCGGAGCAGGTGTGGCAGATCGCCGCAACAGCGGTTCCCGAGGTGGTAGAGAAACTCGAAGGTCGATGACCAACCAGCGTCTGAAGCAGGTCCAACCACATCAGGAGTCACGGAAGCCACGTCCCCGACTGGCATCTCGGGACGAGCAGGTTCGGGGCAGCTCAGAGAGTGATGCCGATCCGAGCGGCCCAGGCTCGGGCGGCGGCACCGTCGAACGGCGGCTCGCCGCGCTGCACCGCCTCGAACACCTGGGCCGACGCGGTCAACGCCGCCTCGATGATGTCGGGCGGATAGCCGTAGCGCACCTGGTGCTCGACGAACTCGTCCTCATCGACCAGCTCGACCGTGCCGTCGAGCGTGCGGATGACGTCGAAGTCGAGATCGACCATGGTGATCGAGCCGTCGTCGTGCACGACCGGCGGGGTCACGATGTCGACGTAGAGCTCGAACCGCCCGTGGGCCGGGAACCACGCCATCCAGGGTGCGTCGCCCGGTCGGAGGAGCATCAGGCCGCCCGACGTGCCGTGGAACAGCAGCTCCTCGCCCCGGTAGACGGGGTAGCCCACCTTCAGCTCGAACCATGTGCCGAACTCGTCCTTGCCGAGGGGCCACGCCTGGTGCCGGTAGTGCGGCAGGTCGGGCCACTTCCGCCGCTCGAGCCAGATGGGATCCACCCCGCCATCCTGCCCGCCGCCGGCCTCCGCTTCCCGCTCATTCATCGGGGGTCGGGGACGATCGTGCACACCAGGAGATGCGGATCGTCCCCGACCCCGCGGAAGTGCGCTGCCCGGGCCGTGGCCCGCGTCGGGGTCAGCGGTCGTCGAGCTCGGCGAGGATCTCGTCGGTGTCGGCGCCGAGCCCGGGGGCGGGCCGTCCCAGGCGGCCGGGGGTGGCCGACAAGCGAGCGACGAGACCCTGCATCGGCGTGCCGCCCACGTCGACGACCGAGCCGCGGGAGAGGAAGTGCGGGTCGTCCGCGATGTCGGCCATCGAGTAGATCGGCGCGGCGGCGGCCTCAGCCGCCTCGAATGCGGCGAGCACCTGAGCGAGGGAGCGCTCGGCGATCCAGTCGCCCACCACCTGGTCGACCTCGTCGCGGTGCTCGATGCGTCCGGCGAACGTGGCGAAGCGGGGATCGCCCGCGGCGCCCACCAGGTTCATCACCCGCTGGGCCACCGACTCGGCCGACGTGGAGATGGCCACCCACTTGTCGTCGGCCGTGCGGTAGGTGGAGCGCGGTACGGAGTAGGCGATGCCCGAGCCGAGCCGGACCGGAAGCTCACCGGTGGCTGCATAGACCGAGAACAGCGGCCCCATCAGCTGGAACATGCTCTCGAGCAGGTTCACCTCGACGGTCTGACCCACTCCCGAGTGCACCGCCACCATCGCGGCGAACGCGGCCACGAGCGCGGCGACCTCGTCGGTGAGGGCGATGGGTGGCAGCAACGGCGCGCCGTCGGGTTCGCCGTTGATCGATGCGAAGCCCGACATGGCCTCGGCGAGCGTGGCGAAGCCGGGGCGCTGGGCGTATGGGCCGTCCTGACCGAACCCCGACACCCGGGTGATGACCAGCTTCGGGTTGCGGGCGATGAGCTCGACCGGGTCGAACCCCAGCGCCTCGAGCTTGCCCGGGCGGAAGTTCTCTATGACCACGTCGGCCGTGTCGATGAGTCGGTGCAGCGTGTCGCGGCCCTCGTCGGTCTTCAGGTCGAGGACGATGCTGCGCTTGCCGCGACCCTCGAGCTTCCACCAGAACGTGACGTCGTCGGCCGGATCGCGCCAGCCCATGGCGCGGGTGGTGTCGCCGCCGTCGGGCCGCTCGACCTTGATGACGTCGGCACCGAAGTCCGCCAGGTAGCGAGCGCAACCCGGACCGGCCACGACCGTGGCCATGTCGATGACCCGAAGCCCCGCCAGCGGCGGGCGAGGGAGGTCGGCGGTCATCGTCGGCTCCAGATGGGGAAACAGCGGTCGGCCAGGCTGCCGCCGGCATAGGCGGCGTAGTCCATGAGCCCGGCGTAGAGGCCGCGGCAGCGCTCGGACCACTCGAGTGCATCGGGCGTCGAGACGCGCCGGTGGATCTGCAGGATGCCGCCCTCGAACACGCGGTACTCGGCCCACGAGCCCGGGAAGTCCTTGACCGACGCGACCTCGGCCCACGGCACCTCGCCAGTGGCGCGGAAACGCCGGACGCGGTTGCGGTGGGTGTGCCCGCAGAAGTAGCCGCTGATCTCGGTGCGGCGGGCGACCAGCGCCACCAGTGCCTCCGACGAGTCGGGGTCGATGCCGAAGTACTCGTCGGGGCGCTCGTCGGACTCGGGCGACCAGACGTGGTGGTGCCCGAACGCCAGCACCGGCACGTCGCTGCCGGCAGCGTTGTCGTCGAGCCACTCGAGCTGCTCGGGCGCAATGCCGCCGCCGGCGCGGAACGGCACCGTCGTGTCGATCATCAGCAGGCGTACGCCGGGCAGGTCGACCCGCACCGGGTCACTGGGGGCGATCTCTTGGCCGAGGTAGGCGTCGTGGTTGCCCCGGATGTGGTGCATCCGGTGGCCGAACGCCCCCTCGTAGAACGCCAGGAACCGCTCGTACTCCTCGACTGTGCCCTCCGAGGTGAGGTCGCCCTTCACGAGGACGACCGCCGGGTCGATGGCGGCCATCTCGGCCACTGCTCCCCTGTTCATCACCTCGGGATACGGCTCCGCTCCATGCCGCACCCTCAGCACCGTTGTCTCGACGCCGTCGATGACGCCGGCCTCGGTCTCGCCGAAGTGCACGTCGTTCACGGTGGCGAAACGGCAGAGCAGGTCACCCGGCGCCGGGAGGGTGCGGACCCGGGTGCCCTTGATCTCGTGGTCGCTGTCGGCGGCGAGGCCGTAGTGGCGCCACATCTCGGCGCCGGCGTGGAACACCACCTCGTCGTCGGCGACCGTGGTGAGCTCGAGGCCAGCCACGTCAGATCACCGATGGACGCTCACGACGGCTCGCGACGGGCTTCGACCACCAACGGCCCGAGAACCGCCAACGCGGCGACGGCTCGGGAGACGGCGCCGCCAGCACGGCAGCCGACGACATGGTGACCTGCACCGCGGCGACGATGGCCACCATCTCCTCCTCGGAGGGGACGGCCCCACGGGTGATGCTGACCTCGGGCGCGCTCTCCATCGCCGCGCCCTTGCTGCTCGCTCCGCTCACAGTGGCACGTTCCCGTGCTTGCGCTTCGGCAGCTCCTCGCGCTTGGAGCGCAGCATCTCGAGCCCGGCCACCAGCTTGATGCGGGTCTCGGCCGGGTCGATCACGTCGTCGACGTAGCCACGCTCGGCCGCGACGTAGGGGTTGGCGTAGCGCTCGACGTACTCGTCGACCAGTTCGGCGCGGCGGGCTGTGGGGTCGGCGGCGTTCTGTAGCTCGCGGCGGTAGACGATCTCGACCGCACCCTGGGGACCCATGACCGCCAGCTCGGCCGACGGCCACGCGAACGCGAGGTCGGCGCCGATCGACTTGGAGTTCATCACCACGTAGGCGCCGCCGTAGGCCTTGCGAGTGATGACCTGGATGCGGGGCACCGTCGACTCGCAGAAGGCGTAGAGCAGCTTGGCGCCGTGGCGGATGATGCCGTTGTACTCCTGGTCGACGCCGGGGAGGAACCCCGGCACGTCGACGAAGGTGACGAGCGGGATGTTGAAGGCGTCGCAGGTGCGCACGAAGCGGGCGGCCTTCTCCGACGACTCGATGTCGAGCACACCAGCGAACATCATCGGCTGGTTGCCGACGATGCCGACGGGCCGGCCATTGATGCGAGAGAAGCCGCAGATGATGCTGCGCGCCCAGTGCGGGAAGTACTCGAAGAACTCACCGTCGTCGACGACCGACTCGACCACCTTCACCATGTCGTACGGCACGTTGGGGCTCGACGGCATGAGGTCGAGCAGCTCCGGGCACAGCCGGTTGGGATCGTCGGTGGGCTCGAGCGCCGGAGGCTCCTCGAGGTTGTTCGACGGGAGGTAGCCGAAGAGGAACCGCACGTCGTCGAGGCACGACTTCTCGTCCTCGGCCATGAACGTGGCGACGCCCGACTTGGACGAGTGGCTCATGGCCCCGCCGAGCTCCTCGAGGGTGACCTCTTCGCCGGTGACGGTCTTCACCACGTCGGGACCCGTGATGAACATGTGCGAGCTCTCGCGCACCATGAAGATGAAGTCGGTCATCGCCGGGCTGTAGACGGCCCCGCCGGCGCACGGGCCGAGGATGACCGAGATCTGGGGGACGACGCCCGAGGCCTGCACGTTGCGCCAGAAGATGCCGCCGTAGCTGTCGAGGGAGACGACGCCCTCCTGGATGCGCGCACCGGCGCCATCGTTCAGGCCGATGACGGGGGCGCCGACCGACAGGGCCAGGTCCATCATCTTGTGGATCTTTTCGGCGAACACCTCGCCGAGGGCGCCGCCGAAGACGGTGAAGTCCTGGCTGAAGAGGAACACCTTGCGGCCGTCGATGGTGCCCCAGCCGGTGATGACGCCGTCGGTGTAGGGGCGCTCTTCGATGCCGCTCGTATGGGCCCGGTGGCGGGCGAGCATGTCGAGCTCGTGGAACGAGCCCTCGTCGAGGAGGTACTCGATGCGCTCTCGGGCGAGCATCTTCCCCTTCGCCCGCTGGCGCTCGACAGAACGCTCCGAACCGGCGTGGAGGGCTTCTTCCTTGCGCTTGCGGAGCTGCTCGATGCGCTCGGCGAGGGTGATCTCGGACATGTGGCGCAGGCTACTCGGCACCCCCGAAGCGCCCCAAGGTGCGGCGCCGTCGAACGAGACGTGCGAATCACCCCATGATGAGCGACCTGCTCCTGCGCGCCGGCGCCTACGCGTTCGGGAGGTGCATGGAGAGGAAGGCCACCGTGCGGGTCCAGGCTGTCGCTGCAGCGGCGGGGTCGTGGAACATCTCGGACGCGTGGTTGTCGAAGGCGTGGCCGGCGTCGGGCTGCACGAGGATCTCGATGTTGCTCATCGAGGTGGTGGCGGCGGTGATGGCCTCGATGTCCGCCGCCGGGAGGAACGGGTCGTTGCCGCCGAAGTGGACGAGGAGTGGGCACTCGACGTCGGACGCCCGATCGATGGCGCCGGCGATGCCGGAGCCGTAGTAGGCGACCGCGACGTCGGGCTCGTACTCCGCAGCCATGAGGAACGTGTAGGTGCCGCCGAAGCAGAAGCCGACGACGCCCACACCCCCCACCACCTCGGGTAGCTCGCGCAGGTGCTCGAGCGCTTGGCCGAGGTCGGCGAGACCCGCCTCGCCGTCGAACTGGCCGACGATGGCGGCCGCCTGGCCCATGGTCTCCTCGGTGAACCGTTCGACGGCGAAGCCTGGCTGGACCCGCCAGAACACGTCGGGGGCGAGGGTGACGTAGCCGAGGTCGGCGAGGCGTTCGGCGACGTCGCGGATGTAGCCGTTGACGCCGCCGATCTCCTGCAGCAGGAGGACGCCGGGACCGGTTCCTGCGTCGGGCACCGCCAGGTGCGCCCCCATCTCGCCGTCGTTCACCGGGATGGCTTCAGTGCGCGTGCTCGGCATGGAGCTGAACCTAGCCAGTCGGCCCCGATCCCGCGTTCATCGGGTTTTGGGCGCGTTGACGAACGGCGCCAGTAGCTCAACGCGCCCAAAACCGAGAGGGAGCTGATTGGCGACAGGTGCCGGACGCGAAACGACGGCGCGACCTAGCCTCTGCGGCGTGGACCTGCCCGTGATGCCTCCCGTGAAGCCGATGCTGGCGAAGGCCACCGGCGCCATGCCCGACCGCGACGACATGTGGTTCGAGCCCAAGTGGGATGGCTTCCGCTGCATCGTCTTCCGCGACGGTGACGAGATCGAGCTGGGCAGCCGCAACGAGCGTCCGCTCACCCGCTACTTCCCCGAGCTGTTCGAGCCGCTGAAGGCGGCGCTTCCCGACCGCTGCGTGGTCGACGGCGAGATCGTCATTGCCGGCAGCGACGGGCTCGACTTCGACGCCCTGCTCCAGCGGATCCACCCGGCCGAATCCCGCGTCAACCGGCTGGCCGCCGAGACGCCGGCGTCGTTCGTGGCCTTCGACCTGCTGGCGCTGGGCAACGACGACCTCGCCGGCGAAACCTTCGCCGACCGTCGCGAGAAGCTCGCCGCTGCCCTCGCGGATGCGACGGCACCGGTGCACCTCACCCCCGGCACCACCGACCGCGCCATGGCCGAGGACTGGTTCTCGCGCTTCGAGGGGGCCGGGCTCGACGGTGTGATGGCGAAGCCGCTCGGCGACCCCTACGTCCAGGACAAGCGCACCCAGCTCAAGGTGAAGCACCAGCGCACGGCCGATGTCGTGGTGGCCGGCTACCGGGTGCACAAGAGCGGCGACGGCGTGGGTTCGCTGCTACTCGGGTTGTTCGACGACGACGGCACTCTGCACCATGTGGGCGTGGCCGCCAGCTTCAAGGCGGTCGACCGGCCGAAGCTGGCCGCCGAGCTGGCGCCGCTGCTACTCGACGACATCAGCCAGCACCCGTGGGCCGGGTGGATGACGCCGAGCGAGGGCAATGGCCGCCAGCCCGGCGCGCCGAGCCGCTGGAACGCCGGCAAGGATCAGTCGTGGGTGCCGCTGAAGCCCGAACGGGTGGCCGAGGTGAGCTACCAGCACATGCAGGGCGACCGCTTCCGCCAGACCACCCACCTGGTGCGGTGGCGCCCCGATCGCGAGCCGGCCAGCTGCACCTACGCCCAGCTCGAAGTGCCGGTGCCCTTCGAGCTGCACCAGGTCTTCGGCGCGTAGGGCAGCTACTCGGCTGGCGGACCAGGGGGAGGAGCGGTGAGCGACGGGACCCAATCGACGCCGGCCTGGTCGACCGGCTCGCCCACGATGTCAGCGGCCGTATCGGGCGTCGCGAACCCCGAACGAAGGGTCCTGGCGAACCGTCCCTTCACCACGACACTGACGATGTAGGGGGTGTCGGGCCACGCGGCCGGATCGGCGTCGATGCCGACGAACGAGCCGCCGTCGACCCGTCGAACGACCGAGATGTACACCGGTGCGTTCGGGTCGACCTCGGCATCGAGCACCTCGCGGAGGCGCTCGTCGTAGGGCGCCTCGATGACCGCGCTCTCGAGCCGTCCGGGCTCGGCCGCGATCCCACCAACCGACGACACCGTCTCGGCACGAGCCGTCGCCACGTCGTGGACGCCGCCCCGGCTGAAGATGTCGACCGGCTCCCACCGCAACGAGCGGGCCACGTCGCGGGCCAGTGACGCCTCCTCGTCTGGCGTGCCCCCAGCCACCATCACGTCGTACGAGTCGCACCCGCCCTCCGCGGGGAGCCCGCTCGAGCCGACGAAGAGAGTGCTCGCAGGCTGGTGGAGGATCGTGCCCGCAGGCTCGTCGACCGTGTCTGCCGGATGCCCCTCATCCGCCCACGGGATGGACGGGACGTTCAGCTGGACCTGCTGGTCACCGACGAACCACGCCCAGGTCGCCGTTCCCTGAACCAGGCTGGCGGTGTAGAGCGGGGCTCCGCCCAGCTCGGCCCCCTCGGGAACCGAACCGGCGGACAGCTCGCCCCCGGAACACGCGAGCACCGGCAGATCGGGCGCTGGGCTCGGATCAGCCGGCGAATCGACCGTGCTCGTGTCGACCGTTGCCACCTGCTGGTCGCCGGAACGGTCGATCGCCGCCAACCCACCGACGATCGTCATGACGCCCGCCGCCGCCGCGACGACGCCGAGCGGCCACCGGGCGCGCCGCCGATCCGAGTCGCTGACGAGCGGGATCTCGCCATCCTCGGCCCGCCGGACGATGTCGTCCCACTGGTCCGGCACCGGGACGTCCTCGATGTCGTCGAAGCTCTTCATCGGTCGACCCCCTGAGCGAACAGTGCACGGGCTCGCCGGTTCGCCCGGTAGAGGCGCACTCGCACGGTCGAGGCGGGCGTCGATGTGATCTCCGCCAGCTCCGATGGCGTCCACCCACCGATGTGGACGAGCACCAACAACTCCCGGTCGAGAGCCGGCAACTGCCGCAACGTCCGGATGAGGTCGACCGCTGGTTCGGGCATCGGCTCGTCTGCCACATCGGGGACGGGTCCGGTGGCGGTCCGGCGTGACAGCTCACCGCGGGCGATGGCGAAGGCGGACCGCCACGCCCAGGCCTCGACGTTGCGCACCTCGTCACCGCTCCGCAGCACCTGGGCGAACGCCTCGGCCACCGCATCGTCGGCGATCTCGCGCGAGCCGCTGAAGGCGAGGACCGACCGCCAGAGCCGGGCGTGGGTCGACTCGTAGGCAGTACGCACCCGGTCGACGATCGGTTCCTCCGCCACGGCGGCATCCTGCCTCATGCCCTTCAGGGGCGCAGGATGCCGTCAGCGTTTCATCCGATCCGCGAACCTGTGGGTGCCGACGCACCCCAGCTGGCGCCGGGCCGAGCCGTCGGCCGCCATGGGTGGGATTCGTGCCGGATTCCGGCGAATGCTCCACCCATGCGGGCAGGGCCGGAGCTAGTCCTTCTTGCGGCGGCTGGGGGCGACGCGGCGGGGCTCGCCGGCCTGCTTGGCGAAGTTGGGCGGCCAGGGGGCGTCGCCGAGCCCGCCCTCCTCGTCCTTGCGCGCCAGGTCGAGCAGCCCCTTGAGCGACCCGACCGTCTCGTCGATGGCGGCGTCGGGATCGACGCCCGAAGCGAAACGCTCCGCCACCGTGCGCATGGTGAAGTCGGCCAGCTCGCACTCGGGCACCTCGTCCCACTCGAGCGGGCACGATGCCCAGCCGTCGGGGTTCGATCGCACCGAGTAGGCCGAGGCGACGGTGCGGTCGCGGGCGTTCTGGTTGTAGTCGAGGAACACCCGCTCGCCCCGCTCCTCCTTCCACCAGGCGGTGGTGGCGAGGTCGGGTCGGCGGCGCTCCACCTCTCGCCCGAGGGCCAGGGCGGCGCGGCGCACCTCGAGGAAGTCCCACTTGGTGAGGATGCGGACGTTGATGTGGATGCCACGCGACCCCGATGTCTTGGGGAACCCGACCAGGTCGTGCTCGACCAGCATGTCGCGCACGAGCAGCGCCACGTCCCTCACCGCGGCGAACGGCACCTCGGGTTGGGGATCGAGGTCGATGCGCAGCTCGTCGGGATGGTCGAGGTCCCAGCGACGCACCGCCCACGGGTTCAGGTCGAGGCACCCGAGGTTGACGGCCCAGACGATGTGTGCCACGTCCACCGGACACAGCTCCTCGGCCGTGCGGCCGCTGGGGAAGGCCACGGTGGCCGTCTGTAGCCACTCGGGGCGCTTATCGGGCACTCGCTTCTGGAAGAACGGCTCGGTGCCGGCGCCGTCGGGGAAGCGCTTCAGCACCGTCGGGCGGGCGCGCACCCCCCGCAACGCCCCCGGGCCGACCGTCAGGTAGTAGTTGACCAGGTCCAACTTGGTGGCACCGGTGCCGGGGAAGAAGACCTTGTCGGGGTTCGACACGCGCACCTCGCGCCCGTCGACCTCCACGGTGGTTGCTGGAGTGGCCACGGCCCGAGGCTACGCATCGCTGCGCCGGCCGGCACTCGTCAACGACGAGTCGTTGTCGACGCGTGGGTGACCGGCGGCGGGGACTGGCGTCGATGGGCCGGCCCCTGGCGATGGCGGCGACGAGGGCATCGGCACGCTGTTGGCGCAGCGCAGCGCCGCGCCCGCGGGCGCGCGCGTCGCCAAGCCGCCCATGTGCCGCGAGCGTCGACCTCGCCGACGAGCACCAACAACTCGTAGGTGCCCACGGCCAGTCGCCGCGCCAGTGACACGATCTCGGCCTCGAGCCGCTCGGTCGGCATAGCGCGACGAGGTCGAGGTCGAGGTCGGGCTGGTCACCTTCGGCTGTTCTCTCATCTGCACGGTCTCGCCCCCGGTGTGGTCGAACTACGTTCGACCTTACTGAGGGGGTGTGACAGTCACGGAGGGCGCACCTATCGTCGGGTCAGCCCACGGAAAGTGGCAGAACGCGCCCGCGGGCGCGTCGGTGTCAGGGCGCAACTCGCTCGCCATTCACATCGGAACGGTCCGCGGGCCTCAACCGAGGATCGCAGCGGGGAGCCGGCGGGCCAGGGTGGCGCGGTCGATCGGACCATCCACCAACAGCACCTCGCGGTCCTCCCACACCACCCGCTCCACACCCGGAATGGCCGCCACCCGCTCATCGAGCGTGTCGAACGCATCACCGAGATCCTCCTCGAGGGTCTCGGGCATCTGCACATGGAAGGAACGCGGACCGATCTCCAACACCTCGAACCCCACCGGCTCGGGATACCCAGGCCGGGACCGACCCGTCGCGTTGTCGTACAGACGCTGGAGTCGGGGGGGGTCCCTGTCATCGGGCCGCTCAGGTAAAACCAGGCGTTTAACGAGGGTGGGAATTTGAAAGTGGGGGATGGCGTCGTGCTCGCCCAACGTCATCACCGGCGCGTTGTAGAACGCGTAGCCGACGTCGCGGGCGTCGCGGCCCCCCACCTGCCACCGGCGCGCCGGCTGCACGAGCTGAAGGCACGCCGCGTAGTAGGCGGCCACCCCGTCGATCACCCGCACCAGCGACGTCTGCACCCCGTAGTGGGCACAGAACCCCGCCTGATACCGATACCACGGCGGAGCCGGCGCATCGGGCGCCAGCACCCCACCCGTGTTGGGCTGTCCGATCACCCACCGACACAGCGGCTCGAGACTTTCGCGACTGCCGTCGAGCACCACCGCCGACCCCACGTCGACCGCCAGGCGCTCGACCGCCTCCGGCAACCACGCCACGAGCTCCGCCAAGTGCTCCTCGGCCTCTTCTCTGCTCAGCTCGTCCCAGCGCATGGGCCCAGCATGGCTCACGACGGCAGGTGGATGAAGTAGAGGATGCCGACGGCGTCGAGGGCCCCCCGCTCACCTGCGCGTGGCGGCCAGCTCGTTCACCCGGCGAAGCAGAACGTCGGCGTCGAGGTACTCAGCCACCGTCTCGAAGTCGGCGGTGGGGCCGGTCCACCGCAGCTCGTCCACGTCGTCGATGGTCTCGCAATCGTCGACCAGCGTGGCGAGGCGGACGAACAGCTCGGCGTTGTCGCGGTGGTCGCGCAGCGCCACGGCGAGCTTGCCGGCGCCACGCACGTCGACGTTCCACTGCAGGTGGTCGTCGGGGATGTCATCGACGTGGCCCCACTTGGCCAGCACGGCGGCAGCCGACTTGGCGCCCCACCCCGGCACACCGGGGAAGCCGTCGGCCGAGTCGCCGACGAGCGCCAGGTAGTCGGGGATCGACTCGGGAAGGACCCCGAACTTCTCCTGCACCTCGGCGACCCCGATGAGCTGGCGCTTGCGCCGGTCGAACTGCCAGATGCGCCCGTCGACCACGCACTGGGCGAGGTCCTTGTCGGGGGTGGCGATGAGCACCCGGTCGACCCGATCGTCGGCCGCCGCCACCTTGGCACTGGCGGCCAGGGCATCGTCGGCCTCGACGTCGACCATGGCGAACACGGTGAGACCTGCCGCCTCGAGCGCCGCTTCGAGCAGCGGGAACTGGGCGAGGAGCACGGGGTCGACTCCCGAGCCGTCCTTGTAGCCGGGCCAGAGGTCGTTGCGGAACGACTCGATCACGTGGTCGGTGGCCACACCCATGTGGGTGGCGCCCTCCTCGAGGAGGGTGACCAGCGAACCAACCACGGCACGAGCCGCCGCCACGTCGCGCCCGTCGGCGGCGATGTGCGCCGGTACGGCGAAGAAGTGGCGGAACAACTCGTAGGTGCCGTCGATGAGGTGGACGTCGAAACCCATGGCGCCATCGTCGCAGGTCGGCCGCCCCCGACGCCGCGGCAGAAGGTCACAACGCCCGCACGTATACGCGCGGACGACCGAGGAGAGACCCCCGAGGTGCTGGCAGGAAGCGCGCAATGCAGAAGAGCTACCGGTTACAGCCGCTAGGTCGTCGTATTACTAACCGGCTGTAGCCGGCCATCTCTTTGGCTCTTCACCGCTGCAACCGGTACATTGGTGGCATGGGCTCCAACAACGCAACGGCGCTGGAGCAGCTCGACGCGCGGTTCACTCGCATCGCCACGGTTCGCGACGAACGCCGGCCCCATCGCGGGTGGATTCGGGCGATCCGTGACGCTCTCGGCATGTCCGGCCAGGAACTTGCCGAACGAATGGACGTCAGTCAATCGACGGTGGTCGATCTCGAGGCGAGCGAGGCGACCGACCGGATCAAGCTGGCGACGCTGCGGCGCGCAGCCGATGCCCTCGACTGCGACCTGGTGTACTTCCTCGTTCCCCGTACCAGCCTCGAGGAGGCTGTCTGGTCCCGCGCCCGAACCAAGGCCGCCCAGCACCTTGCCGGCATCGCCCACCACGGCCGCCTCGAAGGCCAAGAAGTGACCGGCGGCGCCGAACACGCGCTGGTCGACAAGCTCGCCGCCCAGCTCGTCGATCGGCGCGGGCTGTGGTCCGACGAGCGGTGAGCGGCCTGTTCGGTCCCGACGGCGACGGGACGACCGAGCTTCCCGAGGAACTGCGCGACCAGCTCGTCCCGACCTGGATCGCCACGACCGGCGAGGTCTACCAGGTCGAAGAGGACAACATCGCGACGGCCACACTCGGTCTGCATCCCCACCTCGATGACCTCCTCGACGACATCTACCTGCGCCGCCTGCACAAGGCCATGCTCCGCGACGTGTGGCGCTGGGCGGGCCGGTACCGACGGCACGACACGAACATCGGCGTCGTGTGGACTGAGGTCCCGGGTGCGGTCCGATCCCTGCTCGACGACGTTCGAGCCTGGATCGCCTCCGATACCAGACCCGCCGACGAGATCTCCCTCCGCTTCCACCACCATCTGGAACGGATCCACCCCTTCCCGAACGGCAACGGTCGCTTCGGGCGCATCACCGCCGACCACCTGGCGATTGCTCTCGGCGGCACGCAGTTCAGCTGGGGCGCCGCCGACGGGCTCGACACCGCCAGCCTCCGCGCCCGCTATCTCAGCGCGCTCCGACGCATGGATCGCGACGACGGTGACATCGACGACCTCCTCGTCTTCGCACGCTCCTGACAGCGCAGCCATGAGCGCCGCGACGACGTGCACCTGAGTGCAGCGAAGTCCTGCTTGGTGAGCTGCGACGTCCAGGTGTCGAGGGCGGGCGCGCTCAGCGGTGGATGGGACTCGCACCCGCCAGGCCGAGGAGCGCTGGTGAGGTGAACAGCCGTGGCGGCCGTCCGCGGCCAGATCTTCGGGCAGCGCCGTGCTCGACGAGGACCCTCGCGGCGACCAGGTCGGCAAGCGCCGCATGCGCCGACTTCAATGGCAGTCCGAGCTCGGTGGCCACCAACGGCGCGCTCAGGACCACATGCCGGGGCAGCAGATCGAGCACCTTCCACGCTGCGGCGTCAGACCGGAGGCGGCGCTCGGAGTCCCTCGGTGCCGCGAGCTGTTCGTGCCACCGGCTGCGCAAGGCATCGACGGCGGCGACGAGGTCCTGCTGGGCCTGTCCGGCACCCGAGACCGTGTCGGCGAACCAGCGCACCCACTCATCGAGCATCCCGTACCGGAACTGCGTCAGTCCGGCGGTGTAACCGCCGACATCTGCGGCGACCCGGACGCTGACCGGCGGAGCGGTCAGCAACGCCAGACGACGCACCAGCACCCAGGCCACCAGGATCCGGCCAACCCGTCCGTTGCCGTCCCCGAACGGGTGGAGGACCTCGAACTGGGCGTGTACCACCGCCGCCTGCACGATCGGGTCGACGTCGTCGCGGTTGGCGTGGCGGATCACGTCGTCGAGCAGCCGTGGCAGCTCGGCGGGCGGGGGCGCGACGAGATGGGCGTCAAGCGGGGAGGCGCCGCCGATCCAACCCTGCTCGCCGCGGACCACGCCGACGTAGCGCGCCGGTGTGGGGCTGCCCGCCATGAGGACCCGATGCCAGTCGCAGAGCACCTCGACCGACAGCGGGGCCGACGCCGCCCCGTCGACTGCGGCGCTGATCGCGGCCAGGTTGGCCGCCACCCATGCCGCCGGAGTGTGCTCGTCGACGGCGTCGGCCTCGGCGAGGACGACGTCGAGGAGTGGAGCCGCGACGCCTTCGATGTAGGACGATGCGACCCCCTCGGCTCGCAGCAGCAGCCGCGCGAGTGGCGCGTAGTCCTCCGGCAGAGCAGCCGCGCCCTGCTCCACACCTGCGAGCGCACGTCCGACAGCGATCGAGGCCGACGGCGCCAACGCGAGGTCCCGTTCGGCGAGCAACGTCGGCACGAACGCGCTCGCCCGCCGACCACGCCAGACGATCGGCGCCTCTGTACCTTCGAGATCCACACCGCACCCTTTCCGTACACCTACGACACTACCTGTCATTTGTACGGGAGGAGGTCACGCAGACACCTGCCACCGGAGCATGGGAGGATCCAGATCCCACCCTGGGTAGCATTAAAGTATGAAGCTGAGCGTGAGCCTCTCCGACGAGGACGTCGAGTACCTCGACGCCTACACCGAGTCACAAGGTCTCCAGTCGCGGTCGGCCGCGTTGCAGAAGGCGGTGCGCCTGCTCCGGGCATCCGAGCTCGGAGCGGCATACGAAGGTGCGTGGCTGGAGTGGGCCGAGAGCGACGATGGCGAGCTCTGGGATGCGGCGACAGCCGACGGCCTCGTCTGATGCGCCGCGGCGAGATCCGCTGGGTGGACCTCGACCCGGGCCGCGGTGCTGAATCGAACATGCGTCGACCGGCGGTGATCGTCAGCAACGATGGTGCGAACGCCACCGCGAACCGGCTCGGCCGCGGGGTGATCACCGTCGTGCCGGTGACCTCGAACGTCGAACGGATCTATCCGTTCCAGGTACTGCTCACCACCGGGGCCACGGGCCTTCCGGTCACCTCGAAGGCCCAGGCAGAGCAGGTTCGGTCGATCGCGGTCGAACGGATCGGCACACTGGCCGGAGCGCTGTTGGGCCCCGAGCTGATGGCGCTCGACGAGGCCCTGCGGCTCCACCTCGCCCTCTGATCAGAGGCGGCGGTGCCCCCGCCCCGTCGGCCGCGGCGCTGATCGCGGCGACGTTGGCCGCCACCCGCCAGCGCGCGGTCCCGTCCGGCCGGAAGCTACCGCGACCGATGGGGACCGGGATGCCCACGCCGGCGGATGCATCGGGTACCCGCCCTCGGCATCACCGCCTCGCACCGGTCGGCACGCCGGCCGCTGAGGATCGCGGCCCGATCGATCGGCTCGACCCGGCGACGGCGGCGGGCCCGTTCGAGCGCGGCGATGATCGCTCGAACCGGGTCGGCCCCTGCGGGTCCCCACCCGTCGGCCATCGCCGCCTCGAGCTCGTCCTGCGAGAGCAACGACGCGGTCTCACCGTCGAGCAGTCCGGCCGCGACGGCGGCACGCACCATCCCTTCTGGGGGCAGAGGTGGACGAAAGTCCCAACCATCGAGGCCCACGTCCTCCTCGATGACATCGAGGACCGCAAGCGCGTCCCAGAGATCTGTGATCTCGTCGGGCTCGAGCAGTCCTGCGTCGCGCAGGCCGACCGCCATGTCGTACACCTCGTTGTCGCTGCGAGGACCGAGGCACAGCACCTCGACGAGCCCCACGTCGCCGGGAGCGGAGGCCTTGTACACGACACGCCGGTGACCGCCGAGCACATCGAGGGTGTTCCAGCCGGCCAGGGGCGTGTGGAGCGGATGCTTGCCGGCGGGGTCATCGCAGAGCCGCACGACCTCGGCGATCACGCTGAGCCGCTCGTCGTCGCTCAGGGATCCGAGCTGTTCAACGAACGCATCGGAGAAGACCGACTCCGCCTGGTCGTCGGGGAAGCGCCCGCCGCGCAACACAGGGCGGTCAGCCCAGTTCGCGTGCCCGGGCGCGGACCCGTTCGGGCTCGATCCCGAGCTTGGCGCACACCTCGTCGAGCGACCACTGCGGTGACTTCGCCAGCCCGAGGTTGGCAAACCGTCCGACCACCTCGCGGCTGGCGACCTCGACCTTGGCAGCGGTCTGGTCCAAGCGCTCCGCCGAGTCGACCACCGAGTCGACCCGCCCGAACCGGGTCAGCAGGACCCGGCGATCGCGGGCTGTCTCGTTCAACCATGAGACGCCGCGCTTCGCCGCTTCCTGGATCGGAACCCGCAGCTGCTCGGTCACGCTCGCAACCCTACCCAATCTGTGCAGAAGTGCAACGAGTCACCTCGCTCGCAGATCACGAGGGTCGGATCATCGTCCCTCAGTAGTCGGTGGCGTGGTCCCGGTAGAGGCAGGCGACGTCGGCGGCATCGGCGACGGCGGTCCGCACGCTCGGCTCGGTGAGGTCGAGCACCAGCAGCGTGCCGTCGATCTCGGCGACGGCGTCGATGCGCTCGTAGTGGCCGCCGTGCTCCTCGGCGTAGTCCACGAGCCCCCGGAGCTTGGGGAGGGCGTCGCCGAGGTGGTGACCGTGCGGGTCGACGATGGAGGCGGCGACCGAGCCGTCGGGTCGTTCGGCGAAGAACACGAAGTCGGGGCGGACGGTGCAGACCTTGCCGCCATGGGTGTAGGCGACGGCGAGCGAGTCCTGGCTGGAGCGGCCGGGGTTGCGGTACCAGCCGACGACGCCGGCGCGGTCGAGCTCGCGATCGAGCACCTCGGCTTCCCACTTGCTGTCGACGTCGAGCGGGAAGGTGCCGTCGTCGTCGGCGAGGAGGTGCAGTCGGTAGCGGGGCAGGGGCGTGTCGACCTCGCCGTGGCGCTCGGTGGTGGGGACGAGCCACTTGGTGGGCTTCGCCAGGTCGATCGCCTGCGGTTCGGCGCTCATCTCGCGCAGCTGCCGGTAGATGTCCTGGCGTTCGTCGGTGAGCGTCTTGATGGTGACCCGGTGGTGGTCGAACCACTGCTTGGCGAGCCCCAGCGGCGGCTACTCCGGAGGTTCTTCGCCCCGACCCTGACCGTCGGACTAGCTGGCACCGTCGGCCTTGAGACACGCCCGTGCGAGGGTCGAAGCCCGATCACGGGTGGAACGGGCTGTCGATGTGAGTGATCTGACCATCGGTGACGGTGATGGTGACCAGTCCGGTCCAGTTGTGCGGCAAGTCGCCGAGCCCGTCGGCGTGGTCGAGGAGGTCTTGAAACCGCACCCCGAGGGGGCCGTCATGGTTGGTCACTACGACGGTCAGCTGCTCGAGGTTGACCGGGAGGCTCACCGGCAGGTCGAAGTCAGGATAGACGTACCACCCAGGGCCCGACTCCGGCGTCCACCAGGGGTGGCCGATCGCCAGCTCGTGGTCGGGTTCGGTTCCGACTCCCAAAGCAGCGATCAACTCGGCGCGCACCTGATCGGCTTGTTCTCCCCGGAGCTGGTCGCCGCGGGAGAACCGCACGGCTGGCGAACCTCCTGACTCGCCGACTCGATCGAGGATCCCGAAGTGCTGGCCGTCCGGCAAGGCCCCGGCGGGAACACCGGCCGGATCGAAGCGCAGAAGCGTCTCTCGGAAATGTGGCCGGGGTGGGCGCCACGTTCCGTCAGGCGCACCGGGATCGTCAGTGGTTGTGGTCGCCGTCTCCGCCGTCTCAGCCACAGTCGTCGGTACGAAGCTTGGCCCCTCCACTTCTGTTGCAACGCGGGTCGACGACGGTGCGTCGCGCGTCCAAAGTGCCAGCCCAGCGACCGCGAGTCCAGACGCCGCTACCGCGCCGAGAATCCAACTGAGGCTGCGGGCGCGTGCGTTCACGGGAAGCTCCTGGGCTCGTACAACTGACGCGGGGAGTGCATCGGGGACTCGGACATCGCCGAGAGAGTCAGCCATCGCAGCGAGCTCCGTACGGATCTGTTCATCGAGGTCGGTTCTCACTTGGGATCGAGTTCCTTTCGTAGCACGGACAGCCCACGCAGTAGATGTGATCTGACCGTCGCGGGACGGCATCCCAGCAGCTCCGCGATCTCCTCATCGCGAAAGTCGAGCCAGTAACGCGCAACGACCGCGACTCGCTGGGGCCAGGACAACCTGTCCAGCACGTCTGCGATCTCGGCGCGGGTCGTCGAGGGTGTGGCTGAGGCCTCCTGACGGTGCTGATGGAACTCGTGCTTCCTCGCGGTCTGAGTCCTTCGTTGGCGCTGATACACCTGGTGCACAACGGCCGTGCGTACGTATCCGCCCTCGCTCGTGGTGATGTCGTCCCAGCGACCCCGGACGGCCACAAAGGCGTCCTGAACGGCCTCCTCGGCAAGCTCGCGGGAACCGCACAACAGGTACGCAAGGCGCACAAAGTCCGCATACCCCTCGCGATAGATCGCGACCAGCCCGCACGGCCAAAGGTCCGGTCCCGCCGGTTCTCGCATGGTTTCCATACTCCTTCGACGCGCAGCGCGGCGGCATTGTTGCAGCATTTCTCGGGATACGCGACCGCCCCCAGGTCCACTCTCCGGTGGACCTGGGGGCGACGGCGCCTTTCGGGGCAGGTCGTCCTAGCGACCCCTTTCAGCTTCCGATGGAGTCACCAGCAGCCCATGGAAGCCAATGCGTCCAACCGGTACGCCTGCCTGCCGTTGAAGCTGGTCCACGACCGGTCCCGTACCAGAGTCCTGTTGAAACCCACCGTCGTTGCCTCATTGAAGGCGGGCTGTCCTGCATTAGGCGCTTGCGACCAGAACATCTGTACGTGGCCAGTGGTCGCAATGGAGTCGTGCCGGTTCAGACCCGTCGCTCCGTTGATCGATGCCTTGACAAGGGTGCCATAATGGTCCCCCACAGTCTGCGAATAAATCGCATTCACGCGCGGCCCAGCAACGCCCCAAACTTTCGCGACGTAACCCGAGCAGTCGATTCCGGTCGCGCAGAACTTCCGTCCTCCGTTGGGGTTAACGTCCCCAACGACTCCGCCCGCACCAACGATCCAGTTGTACTCGTCGACGGTGGCGAACCCGCCCCATTGGTAAAACACTCCCGGAAATGTCGGGCCGACGGTGAGGTTGCTCGGTCGCCAGCGGCCCGCACACGGTCCGTTCACGTTCTGGTTGGTGTAGCTCTTCTGAAGGAAGATATAGCCATAAGTAGTATTGTCCATTGACTCTCGAAGCGAATCGCAAGGCCATGATTGTCGAGGGACCACCGTAGGATGTACTCCAGCGATCAGCGTCAGGTCATCGAGTGCTCCGAGCTGTGGACCTGCGTCTCGAAGGTCCGACACCTCAACTCGTTCTGGCTTGCCCGTCATGACTCGGACCCGTCCGTCTAGATCGAGCGCAAATGGATTCGCGACGGAGACATGTCGGTTGTCCAAGTTCACCCGAACACGCGTTGTCGGACTGGGATCATCTGGCTCGTACAGCTCAACAATCTGCTCGACCCGAATGGTGCCTTCATCGTCGATGAAGGCACGTTCCAGTTCCAACACGGCGCGACCAGTGCTGTCAGTGTCGACCAGTCGCACACTCGAGAAGGCAGCCTCCTCATCGGGAATCGGCACGGCTCGTCCGTTGATAGTGGGCCGAGGGGCCACACCTGAGCGACTAGGCACCGCATTGCGGAACGTCACGCCGCGTGCCGTGAACTGGTCCTCCGCCCTGAAGTTTCCGGTAGCGACGTCTAGGTACAGGTACTGCGCACCACTAGAGACCTCAACCACCACCTGACCCCCGTCGCCTTCCAGCAGCGACGCCGCTCGCACGGCGGGCATCCCCTCGTCGAGAGTCGTTTCAGAATCCGGCAGCGGGTATCGGCCGACAACCCGCCCATCTGGGCTGAGCCGAACTACCGCTTGATCGGATGCCATCACATCGAGCAGGTAGATGTCTCCCCTGGTGACGGAGACATCGATTGCACCACCGACCGAATCCGGGAACGGAACGGCCCTCACTGCCGCTCCCCGGCCGTCAGTACGGACCAGTCGGCGGCCTGGACCATCGACGATCCAGTGACTTCCGTCGTCTCCGATCGTCATAGCCGCCGGGCCCCACAGTTCATCGCCCTCGACACCTCCACGATAGTGAACGGCAGGCGTTCCGACGGCGCTCGGCCTGGCCGCGCTATCGCTCCGACCAAGACCGACGGCAGCAAGCGAGAACGACACCGCTACTGCGGGGCGACGGCCTTCACGAGCGGCTGGATCACCCCCACTGGGCAGTACGCCGATCACCAGTGCCAATGCCAAGACCCCCGGGGCCAAGACAGTCGGCCACCTTCTACGGGCTTTCCGGGCCGGCGCCACTTCGGGCGCGCTCAATTCAGCCACGGTTCCTCCGCTCAGACGGTCCGCACTTTTGTCGACGCACAGCAAAACATGCTCTCGCCTACCGTCGACGCTCACTTGATGGCGACGGTGGAGGCTCGTGGCATTGAAGCCAGCCGATGTCATGAGTGTGTCACTCCCCACACAATCTGTCAACCGTCACACCCAGGGTGAGATGACCGGTTGATCCAAACCCGAAGGAGGCCGCTTCAGTCACCGCTGAGAACACCTTCTATAGGCAGGGCTCGGTGCCCTCCCCGTGGTGGGAGCGGCCCACACAACGAGTGGTTCACGCAGACGACCCACCCTCGCCGTCCGAGACGGCGCACGTGCCGCATCGGCGAACCCCACGAAGTTGAACTGCTCCGCCGGGGTGGCTGCTTCAGACCCGGACGAAGGGCGCACGGTGGGGCCGCTTGAGAACCTTTCGTCCGTCGCAAGCCGCGGCGTCGATGCCGGCGAAGTTCATCAGTCGCGGGCCTATCCAAGGAGGTCACTGGGGCTGGAGGGACCGTGGCCGACCCGGCGGCCATCAACGGGAGGCTCCAGCGCCAGAGGGACCTGTCGCCTGCGACCATCTCCGGACCGACCTACATTGTCAAACCATGAACTGTGCCGATAATACATTTTCTGTCAAGTAGTGTGCTTTGCACGCGAGGCGTTGCCTCGGAACAACACTCCACCCCCGGGTTTCGCTCCGCACACGGTGGGTCTACATCAACGGCTGGGGAGGTCAGCGCCAGTACTCCACTCCCCGAGAAGCTTCACGTGGAGGACGGTGCCAGCCAGCTTCTCGGGGAAGATCGCCAAGACGTTGCCGACTCCGGTGGCGGACGGCGAGCGGATGGCTTGAAATGCATGCTCATGTGCCGCCTCTCCGATCTCCTGGGTGAGCCGGTGGTCCTCTCGGACGAGGTCGGGTGAAGCGAGCCCCAGCGTTCCCAAGGTCTCAGCGTCGGTCAGATCGAGAACCTTCACGAGATTGGCGCGGATCTCAAACAGCTCGCGCGGCAGCAGCGCGACCACAGCGATCCCCTGTCGCTCGGCCTGGCGGCTCAATTCTGCGACGACGCAGGGCCGGGTCTGGCAGAGGTACAGGGCCGGAAAGCTGTGCGGGGGGTTGAACCGCCCACCGAGCCGACGTGCGCCGTCGCCACTGCGAGGGTCAAAGCCTCTCGCCTGGTTCCGGTAGGCGACGGCGGAGAGGGCAGTTCCCGTGAGAGAGCCGAGCGCCCGTGGGTCGAACGACGGCATGTCAGACAGTCACGCCCTCCGCCAA
>JAENWR010000130.1 GCA_016649895.1 Acidimicrobiia bacterium
ACGAACACGGGGATGTGCCGGTCGGTCTTCTCCTGGTACTCGGCGTATGGCGGGTACGCGGCGACAGCTCGCTCCCACCACCCGGTTCGCTCGTCGCCCTCGACGATGCGCACCTCGGCGTCGAACGGCTCGGGGCCGTCCTGGATGGTGACGGCCGCGGGGTCATCCACGAGGTTGTGGTACCAGACCGGGTGCTTGGGGGCTCCACCCATCGACGCCACCAAGGCGTACTCGCCGTCGTGCTCGACCCGCATCAGGGCCGTCTTGCGGAGCTTGCCGCTCTTGTTGCCGCGGGTGGTGACGATGATGATCGGCAGCCCGGTGTCGAGGAGGGTGTTGGCCTCCTGGCCGCCGGAGTGCTCGTAGGCCTCGACCTGGTCGCGGACCCACTTGGAGGGGCTTGGTTCGTACTCACCATCGAGAGGCATGGCCCGAGCCTACGACGACTTGGCGTCGCGGTGCCGGGCGGTGAGCTCGGCCAGGAGCGACTCGAGTGCGCCGGACCGCCGCACCTCGTACGGGCGCTCCCGCTGCTGCAGGGTGAGCAGCCGCGATGGCAGGTCGGCGAGCGCCGCGGCGCACCTGGCCTTGGCGTCGTCGACCGTGGGTGCCGGCCCCGTGCGCTCGCCGTCGGCCAGGACCCGCTCGAGCAGTGGACGGGCGCCGTCGATGGTCTCGTCGGCGAGCGTGATGACGTCGTGGTGGCTCGTGTCGCCCACCGGCACCCGCCACACCTGCTTCGCGGCCGGGAGCGTCACCTTGTCCTCGGCCAGCTTGATCTTCGGCCCTGACTCGTCGGCCACCAGCTTGTAGACGGCGCCGAGGTTGGGGGCGTCGGCGCTGGTGCCGAGCTGGGTGCCGACGCCGAACGAGTCGATGGGGGCGCCACCGGCGAGCAGCTCGGTGATGCGGTACTCGTCGAGGTCGCCGGAGGCGAAGATGGCAGCGTCGTCGAGCCCGCCATGATCGAGGATCTGGCGCACCGACTTGGAGAGCCGCAGCAGGTCGCCCGAGTCGAGCCGCACGCCAGCGATGCGCACGCCCGCACCGGCCAACTCGGCCGCCACCTCGACCACCCGACGAGCGCCCTCCTCGGTGTCGTAGGTGTCGATGAGCAGCGTGGTGCCGTCGGGGAACGTGCGGGCGAAGGCGCGGAAGGCGTCGCGCTCGTCGTCGAACGACATCACGTAGGCGTGGGCCATCGTGCCCGACAGGGGCAGGCCGTAGCGCTGCCCGGCCGACACCAGCGACGTGCCCGCGGCGCCGCCGATCCACGCGGATCGGGCCGCTTGCATCGCGGCGTCGCCGCCATGGTCGCGCCGCGCCGAGAAGTCGACGAACGAGCGGCCGGCACACGCGGTGGCCACCCGGGCTGCCTTCGACGCCACCATCGTCTGGGACCCCACGAGGTTGATGAGCCGGGTCTCGATGATCTGGGCCTCGATGAGCGAGGCGGTGATGCTGACGATGGGCTCGTTGGCGAACACCACCTCGCCCTCGGCGATGGCCCGCACCTCGCCGGTGAAGTGCAGCTGGGAGAACGCGTCGAGTGCGTCGTCGGCGAAGCGCCCTGTCGACTCCAGGAAAGCGAGCTCGTCGGGGTTGATCGACAGGTTCTCGAGGTGGTCGAGCACGTCGGCCAGCCCCGCCACCACCAGGTACTGGCGGGGATCGGGCAGGCGCCGCACGAACAGGTCGAAGGTGGCGACGTCGTCGGCGATGCCCTCGCGCACGTAGCCCGCCGCCATGGTGAGCTCGTAGAAGTCGGTGAAGATGCCGCTGCCGACCCGCACTCAGACCACCGTGGCGCCGTCACTGACCATCTCGGCCAGGGCCCGGTCGCCGTCACCCTCGGCGAGGTCGACCGCCGCGGTGGCGTGGGCGATGACGACCGTGTCGTAGCCGAGATCGACAGCGTCGAGCGCGGTGGCCTTCACACACACGTCGGTGGCGATGCCCACCACGACCACCCGCTCGACGCCACGCTCGCGCAGCAGTGAGTCGAGCTCGGTGGGCTCGCTGGTGTCGGTGGCGAGGTCGAGCACCGTGAAACCCGAGTAGCCGTCGGCCTGGCCGGTGCCCTTCCGGACCGGGGCAACGGCCTCCGGCACGTCGAGCCCGTCGTGGAGCTCGGCCCCCCAGGTGTCGCGCACGCAGTGCACCGGCCACGTGCCGCCGTCGGTGACGAAGTGCGGGGTCTCGGGCGGGTGCCAGTCCTGGGTGTAGGCGACGAAGGCGCCCGCCTCGCGTGCCGCCTGGATCTGTTCGTTGACGAGGGAAACGACGGCGTCGCCGCCGACGACGTAGAGGCTGCCGTCGGGATGGGCGAAGTCGTTCTGCATGTCGACCACGACGAGGGCGTCGGTGCGGCCGTACTCGATGGCGTCGGCGGTCATCGTCGAACCCTACCGAGGCCTACGATGCGAGCGCCGTGGCCTTCCGATTCCTGCACGCTGCCGACCTCCACCTCGACACGCCCTTCGCCGGGCTCAGCGCCACCTCGCCCGCTGTCGGCGCGGCGTTGCGCGAGGCCAGCCTCCGGGCGTTCGACGACCTGGTGCGTCTGGCCATCGCCCGCGACGTGGCGTTCGTGGTGCTGGCAGGCGATGTCTACGACGGCGCCGAGCGCGGCGTGCGGGCCCAGCTGGCGGTGCACCGGGGCGTCACCCGCCTGGCCGGGCGCGGCATCCGCACCTTCATGGTCGCCGGCAACCACGACCCGGTGGGCGAGGGGTGGGCGGCCATCCGCGAGTGGCCCGAGCTGGTCACGATCTTCCCGGCCGGCGAGGTCGCATCGGTGGCCGTCGAGCGCGACGGCCAGCATCTCGCCACCGTGCACGGCACGAGCTACGAGCGCCGGGCCACCACCGAGAACCTGGCCCTCGGGTTCCGCCGCGGCGAGGCGCCGGGCCCGCACATCGCCGTGCTGCACGCCAACGTGGGCGGCCAACCCGGGCACGACCCCTACAGCCCGTGCACCGTCGACGACCTGGTCGGCACCGACATCGACTACTGGGCACTCGGCCACGTGCACACCCGCCAGGTGCTGCACCGCGAGCCCTGGATCGTCTACCCCGGCAACTTCCAGGGCCGGAACCCCCGGGCCAGCGAGCAGGGGGCCAAGGGCGCGCTCGTGGTCGAGGTCGACGACGCCGGCCACATCGCCGAGCCCGAGTTCGTGGCGCTCGACGCCGTGAGGTTCCACCACGAGGAGGTGGCGATCGACGAGGTCGCCGACCTCGGGGCGTTGCGCGAGGAGCTGTCCGACCTCGGACAGCGCCGCCTCGTCGCTGCCGACGGCCGCTCGCTGCTCCTGCGCGTGACGCTCGTCGGCCGCGGTCCGGTGCACGCCGACCTCCGCCGTCCCGGGGCGGTCGCCGAGCTCGTCGGGACGTTGCGCGACGACGCCCCGGTCGACGAGCCGTTCCTGTGGTGGGACCGGATCGACTCCGCCACCAGCGCGGCGCGCGACCTCGACGCGCTGCGCGACCGCAACGACTTCGTGGCCGACCTGCTCGACGAGGCCGACCGTCGCTCGTCGGCCAGCGGCACAGCGTGGGTCGACCTGCCGTCCGACCTCGCTGCGCTCCTCGGCCCCGCCATGCCCGACCTCGGCGCCGACGCTCGATGGGTCGCCGCCACCGAACTGGCCGTCGACCTCGTCGCCGGGGACGAGGGCTGACGAGCATGCGCATCGACGGATGGCGCATCGACGGCTTCGGCGTGTTCGCCGACACCACGGTCTCCGACCTGCCCGCTGGGCTCACCGTGGTCTCCGGGCCGAACGAGGCGGGCAAGAGCACCCTTCTGGCGTTTCTGCGAGGGGTGCTCTTCGGCTTCCCCGACGGTCGGATGCGGGCGCGTCGCTACGAGCCGGTGAACGGCGGACGCCACGGCGGCATGGTGCGCATCGCCGACAGCACGGGTGGCGTCTGGACCGTCGAGCGCTACGTCGACCCGCGCGTCCTCGTCGTGCGCCGCCCCGACGGCAGCCTCGCCGAGGACCACGAGCTCACCGACCTCCTCGGCGGCGCCGACGCCACGCTCTTCGGCAACGTGTTCGCGTTCGGGCTCACCGAGCTCGACGGGTTCGAGCTACTCGACTCCGACGCCGTGCGCGACCGCGTCTTCTCGGCGGGGGTCGTGGGCGCCGGACGATCGGCCCGCGACGCCATCAACTCGCTCGACTCCCGTCGCATCGCACTGTTGCGACCGCGCGGTCGCTGCGCCATCCGCGAGCTCACCGACGAGCTGCGGACGGTCACCCGTGAGCTGGCCCAGGCACGCGGTGCCGCAGTCGACCTCCTACGACGGCGCGACGACGTCGATCGGCTCGCGGCATTGGCCGATGCCCGGCGTGCTGCGGCCGAGGCCTGCCGCGACGAGCAGCGCCGACTCCGTTCGCTGCTCGAGGTGTGGCCGGTGCGCCTCCGGGTGGCCGACATCGACGACGAGCTGGCCGATCTCGTCGACGAGGGCCTGCCCGACGGCGTCGACGATGACATCGAGCGGCGCTTCGAGCGCGTCGTGGCCGAACACACCGCCGCGGTTGTGGCGCTGGAGGCGGCCGAGCTCGACCTCGCCACCGCGATCGAGCGGCGCGACGCGGTCGTCGTCGACGATGCGTTGGGTGAACTCGCCGACGACGTGCGCTCGCTGGCTCCCGAGATCCCACGCGAGGAGGCTCGGCTGGCTCGGATCGACGAGCTCGGTCGGGCCGTCCACGAGCAGTCGACCATCCTCGCCGAGCAGCTCGACCGACTCGGGCCAGGGTGGGACCGCCAGCGCCTCGTCGGGTTCGACGTGTCGATCCCCACGGTCGACGAGGTGCGTCGTCGTGGCCAGCAGCTGTCCGATGCCGAGGCCAAGGTCGAACGGCTGGCCGCCGAGCGCGCCGCACTCGAACGCTCGTCGGCCGAGGTGGGGGCGGCTCTCACCAACGCCGAAGCCAGCCTCTCCGACGAGACGGCGCCGACGCTCGACGACCTCGCCCGCCGCACGAGCGCGGTGCGTGAGCTGCGCACCATCCTCGGCGAGCTGGCCACCGCCGAGGCCGAGGTGGCGGCGGCGGCGCGCTCGGTGACCGGCCTGCGCTCGTTGCGCGCCAGCGGCAACGGCGCCGTCAGTCGCACGACCTTGGCGACCGCCCTGGTCTCGGCGGGAATCGTGCTCGCCGTCCTCGCCCTGCCGGCCGCAACCCTCTGGGAATCGTTCGCTGCAACCGTTGCGCTCGTCACCGTCGGACTTCCAACCGCCGTTGCCGGGGGCGTCATGCTCCTCGGCCAACGGTCGAACGAGACGCAGGGCAGCGAGGTCGAGGCGCAGATCACGGCCAGCGAGCAGGCGCGCGACGTCGCGGCGACGAAGGCCGACCGGCTCCACACCAGCGTGCAGGCACTCGCGCTCGTGCTGGGTCTGCCGCAGCAACCGTCGCTCGCCGACGTCGAGGCGTGCGCGGCCGAGCTGGCCGGAGTCGAGGAGCGAGCCCGCTCGCGTGCCGCCCTGGTCGAGCGCGCCCTGCTGCTGGCCGACGAGCGACGCGAGGCCGAGGAGCGGCTGGGGGTCGTCGTCGACGAGCACGAGGCGGCGAATGCCGATGCGGAGGAGGTGAGTGCGGTCTGGGTGGAGTGGACGTCCGCCCGCCACGTGCCGTCGGAGCTGCGCGTCGACGCGCTCAACGACCTCTTCACCGCGATCGAGCGGGCGCGCAGCACGCTGCGGGCGCTCGACGCGGCCGAGCGCGAGCGCGATGAGCTCGAGGGCGTGTCGGGGTCATGGCGACGGCGAGCGGCCGGCCTCCTCGATCAGATGGGGCAGCCGTGGGGCAGCGACGACCTCCTCACCGAGGTGCGCACCCTCGCCGCTCGCGCCGAGGCACAGATGGCGTCACAGCAGATGCTCGGTGAGCGCACGGTCGCCGTCGCCGAGGCCGAGCACCGGGCCGAGCTGGTCTTCGACCGTCTGGCGGTCGCGCGCGCCGGGCGCGACGAGCTGCTGGTATCGGTCGGGGCCCACGACGATGCCGGCTTCCGCCAGGTGATGGGGCGATGGCGGCGCTACCTCGAGCTCACGGCCGAGCGGGAGCAGGCCATCGCTCGCATCCACGGTTCGCTCGGCCGGGGTGCGGCCGCCGACGAGCCGCTGGCCGAGCTCGAGCGGGGCGACCGGGCCGGCTGGGATGCCGCACTCGACGAGGCCGCCACGGCGCTCCCTCAGCTCGAGGCGCAGCACGAGGCCGCCATCCGGATGCACCACGACGCCGGCCGGCAGCTCGAGGAGCTGTCGGCGTCGGCCGACGTTGCCGACGCGTCGCTGCGCTGGGAGTCGGCCCGCACCCGTTTGGCCGATGCGGTGGCCGAGTGGCACACGCTCACCGCCGCTCGTGACCTCATCGCCGCCACGCTCGCCCGCTACGAGCGAGAGCGGCAGCCGGCGGTGCTCGGCCACGCCCAGGAGATGTTCGCGGCGGTCACCGACGGCCACCACGTGGGGCTGTCGGTGGTCGACGGCGAGCTGTCGATCATCGACCACAAGAGTCGGCGACTGGCCACCGACGACCTCAGCCGCGGTACGGCCGAGCAGCTCTACCTGTGCCTCCGCTTCGGGCTCGCCACCGAGATGGCCACCCACACGGCACTGCCGTTCGTGATGGACGACGTGCTGGTGAACTTCGATCCGGGCCGCACCCGGGCCATGGCCGAGGTGATCGCCGACATCGCCACCTCGCACCAGGTGCTGCTGTTCACCTGCCAGCCGTCGTCGGTCGACGCGCTCCTCGGTGCCAGCCCCGAGGCGAGGGTGATCGAGCTGCCCCGCCACGGCGGCCGAGACGCGTAGCACTGACCGTTCTGGCTCCCGAACGTCTACCGCAGCGGTAGAGATCCGGGAGCCAGAACGAGGCGGTCCTCGCCAACGGAAAGCCTGACCAGCCGCATGGTGAATAGCTGCTGCGGGGATCGCTGACACACGGCTCGGTCACGGCCGGGGACCATGCTGGGCCTCTATGGGTGTGGACCAACGACCGGAGTGGATCGCCGAGGAACGATCCGTCGCCGACATCGTGGAGGTGGCGTTGAGGTCGGTGCGTGACGCCGATCGTCAGCTCCTGGAGCTCCGCTACTTGGCCGGCTGGACCAACGACGAGCTCGCCGCACACCTGGGCATCGGCAGCGGAACCGTCCGCAAGCGGGTGCACGACGCCCGCCAGCGGCTGCGGCCACATCTCGAGCACCTCAACCCCAAGGAGGCCACCATGGCCGATCTCACCAGCTACCTCGACCTCGTCCACGATGCGGGTGTCGTCATCCCTGACGCCCCACCGCTCCACGCGCCCGATGGCGCTGCTCCGACGCCAACCGGCTTGAAGATCATCGACACCGCCGCCCCGGTCGTCCGCGGCGGGACCATCGAGATGGTGGGACCGGCCGGTGCCGGCCAGGTCGTCGTCGCGCTCGAGCTGCTGTACCGGATCGGCCGTACTGAGGCCGGCACCGCGTGTGTGGCGATCGGTGCCGCAGGGACGGCCATCGGTTCGCAGCCCGACCTCGGCCACATCGTGACCGAGCCGGGGATCCCGGGCCCGAACGCAGCGTTCCTCACCCGCGACCCCAAGGACGCGAGCAAGGCCCTGCTGGCGGGATCTCGCCTCGCCCGCGGCTTGGCCGTGACGGGCATCGACGTGGTGGTTGTCGTCGATTCCCCGACGCTTCGTGAAGTGGGCGCAGCCGCTGCGGTGGGTCTTGCCGGGCTGTCCGAAGGTGGCGGCTCCGTCACCGTCGTGGCGATCTGGGGTCC
>JAENWR010000004.1 GCA_016649895.1 Acidimicrobiia bacterium
TGGAACTGCCGCCTCCAGTGGACGAGGTAGCCGTCCTCGGTCTTCTCTCCCTCGGTGAAGACGAGGATGGACCGCCGCTGCGCCGACGAGCGCTGCCGACGGAGCGGCCCCCGTGGCTGGCGCGTCGTCAATCTGTGCCCGCCGTGATGAGCTCAGCAGCCGCGGCGAACTCCTGAGACGAGAGGATCGGGACCGCCCCGTACCGGCCCGCCAGGTAGCGCTTGGCGATCGCCTCCTGCTTCCGCGGAGCGAGGTCGACCAGTGGGTAGAGGCGGGTGCTGCCGTCGTTCCGCTTCTCGGTGAACCAGATCTGGTCCCGCCCGAGGACCCGTTGGTCGGCGGTGTCGCCAAGGAGGGTCGGATCGTGCGAGTTGAAGATGATCTGGGCACGGCGGGGGTTGGTGTCTGGGTCCTGGAAGAGCCGGATGAGCTGCTCCACCAGTGCAGGGTGCAGGCTGGCGTCAAGCTCGTCGGCCAGGAAGACCGAACCGGACTCGAGAGCGGCAACGACTGGCCCGATGAGGCCGAACCAGACCCGGGTGCCGAGCGACTCGTCGTCCGCGTCGAACTCGATGTCGCCATCGACACCGCGATGGGTGAGACGGACACCGCCGAGCTCCTCGAACGCTGGGTCCGGCTCGCCGTCAGGCTCGCCTTCGCGTCCGGCGAGGATGTGGACCGCCTGTTGCAGCCGCTCCTGGAAGTCGGGGTCCAACGGCTGCCGCTGTGCCCCAGTGACACCCAGATCAGCGGCGTGCAGCAGCGCCAGGACCCGCTCACGCCGTGGGTCGTCCGCCAACATCGATGTCGTGAACGCTTGGCGGACGGCCCGACCGTCGGCATCTGCGAGCACGAGGTTGCGGCTGAACCACGAGTAGAGGGGCAACAGGGTGGGGTGGTTGGCTGCGGCTGCTGTGGAGAGGAAGAGCGCGTTCGGGCGCAAGAGCTCCATCACGGCTCGTCCCTTCGGGCGATCCGACGAGCCCAGCTCGACCTGGTCGCCGTCACGGTGGAACACCAGCGCGGCGCGACCCTTGGGGTAGCGGAAGGCCCACTCTTGGACGACGCGCTCGTCGTCTACCGCGAACCCGTACTCGACCCGAACACCGTCGAGCACCAGCTCGACCTCGAACCGAGATGGACTCTCCTTGGATCGCGCGTCGAGCAGGAACGGCCGCCGATGGATGCCACCATCGGGGTTCCCCTGCCGGAACGAGTGGACGACGTGGGAGCGCATGTCGTCCATGATCCTGAGCACCGTGCTCTTGCCCGAGCCGTTCGCCCCGAACAACCCGGCGGCTGGGAGCACCGACACCGGCTGGCCGCCCTGACGCCACGGCACCTCACGGACGTATCGGGGCTCGGACATACCCGTGGCCAGGAGCGAGAGCTCCACCTCGTCGCGGAACGATCGGGCGTTCTCAGCCCGAAAGGCGAGAAGGACGGACGGCTCAGGGGCGGTGCGCTGATCAATCACAAGAGCATCATCGCAGAAAAGTCGCGTAAATGATACGGAAAACCTTCGTTCGACCGGAGGTCGAGTATCACAGAGATGTAACTATTGTCATGTACTTTCATCCCACCGGCTCACTCCACGTCGAGGACCTGGAGCCCTCGTCGCCGTAGCCTTGGTCACCTTCGCCGCGATGCGGCGTATCTCTCCTACTTGACGGAATCTCGTTCCGGCGGTGGGACCCGACCCGCGTTGTTCGTTGGGGGCAGGCACTCGCTCCGCGCGTTCATGGCCTCGGCAATCTCGTCGCGGGTGCTCCGCGCGAACCGCAGGGCTGCTCCGAGAGGAATGCGGCGCTTGGTGCCATTCCGTCGCCCTTCGAGCTGCCCGCGATCGACCAGAGCGGCAACCCAAGGGCGCGACACGCCAAGCAGGCGGGCCGCGGCGGACGTCCCGATCTCGAGACCACTCGGCGCAACGACGACGTCGCGGCCGAGCGCCAGCTCGTCGAGTGCGTCGACGAGGATGACGATGGCTGCCGCAGGGATGGCGGTGGTCTGCTCACCGATGCGGACGCTGACCATGCGGCCGGGCTCTGTCTCAGAGCTGATGTCGCGCAAAGCGTCGGCGGCCCGTCCCGCCAGCACGCTGGTGCGAACGTCCAGTGGGGATGTCGCGGTCGTCATCTTGTGTCCTTGTCTGCTTCTAGGTCGTGCGTGGACCCTGATGTCCAGTCTGAGGGGTGTTGCGATTAAGCGCAACCACAAAAGTAGAGGCTCGGCGCGCGACGATGATGAGATGGCGCTGGGTGACTTGCTCGTGATCGTCGACACGTGTGTTCTGATGCGCGCAGGCGCGCTGGAGTTCTTCGTGCGGATCCACATGGCGGGCGGCTGCTTGCTCCGGTGGTCCAGCGCCATTGAAGAAGAGTTTGATGGTCGGATCGGAAGGAGGCCGGAAGGGGTTGAGCTCCGCTGCCGGCGGGCGATGGCGGCGATCCCCGACGCGCTGGTGGACGTCAGCGAGGCCCAAAGCTCCTCTGCGGCGGCGCTGGCTACTGACGCTGACGACGTGAAGATCGCCGCGGCAGCCTTGGCCCTCCTGGCCCAAGTCGCTGATGATCCCGATCGATGGGAGGGAGCGCAGGCCGTCCTGCTGACGGACAACGTGCGCCACTTCGACACGAGGGCGCTGGGGACCCTTGGCGTCCGAGTGCTCAACTGCGACGAGTTCGCCATGCTGCTCTTGGGTCGGACGGAGGCGTTGGTCCTTCGGACAGTCGACCCCACTCGCGAGCCAGGCCACCTCCTGGAGAAGATGCGGAGTGACGGCATGACCTCGTCGGCTGCTCACATGGAGCGGCGTCTCCGGGAGTTGGGGCTCATGTGATCGCCCGGTCCGCTCCTCCGCCATCACCCCGGGCGAAACGGGCTGACAAACCAAGAACTCACGCTTCGGTCGCCCCTGCCGATGGCGGAGATACGGCCTCGTTGGCGCGCCCAGCTGAAGCGTTCGCCATGCGCCCTCCGGCATCGCCGTCGGTGTTGGCCGTACTGTGCTGGACAGCTTGAGAGAAGGGCCTTTGTGGGAGCACTGAAATTGGGGGATCCGGGCGCAGCGGGGTTCCTCATCCCCGAGCTCGGCCAGGTTGTCCGCTGCCGGGATCGAATCTGGGCGGTCAACGAGGTCACGCCGTCGTCGCTGCCGGAGGACGTCATCTCGGGCACTCGTCCCCAGCACCTCGTGCGCATGTCGTCACTCGAGGACGATGGATTCGGCGACGAGCTGACGGTCATCTGGGAGATCGAGTCGGGTACGCGAGTGATTCCTCACCAGGAACTACCTCGTCCCGATCCGGATCGGCTGGACCCACCGGAGCGTCTCGACGCGTTCCTCGACGCCGTGCGGTGGGGCGCCGTGGCGACCGCCGACTCGCGTGCCCTCCAGGCTCCTTTCCGCTCGGGGATCACGATTGAGGACTACCAGCTCGACCCGGTGGTCCGGGCGTTGAGCATGCCTCGCGCCAATCTCCTGATCGCCGACGACGTGGGTCTCGGCAAGACAATCGAGGCGGGTCTCGTCGTCCAGGAGCTGCTGCTGCGGCATCGCGCGAGGACCGTGGTCGTGGTGTGCCCGGCCGGTCTCGTCGTGAAGTGGCAGGAGGAGATGCGGGACCGGTTCGGTCTTGAGTTCCGGATCGTGAACACCGACGCCGTTCGTCAGCTGCGTCGTGACCGCGGCGTGGGGGCGAACATCTTCTCGTCGTTCCCCCGGCTGATCGTGTCGATCGACTGGATGAAGGACCGTAGGGCGCAGTCGCTGCTCGATGAGGTTCTCTCCGGTGTCGATCACCGTCGCGCTCCTCGCCGCTTCGATCTGCTCATCGTGGACGAGGTGCACTCTGCGGCGCCGTCGGGCCGCGGGAAGTATGCGGTCGACTCGCTGCGTACGAAGGCCATCCAACGCCTCGCCCCGCACTGCGAGCACCGCCTGTTTCTCTCGGCGACGCCGCATAACGGCTACAAGGAGAGCTTCACCGCGCTGCTGGAGTTGCTCGACCCGCAGCGGTTCGCCCGTGGGGTGGATCCCAATCCGGAACAGTTGGCCAAGGTTCTGGTCCGTCGGCTGAAGCGCGACCTCCGCGAGGCATTGCCGCCCAATCCAGACGGGTCGCCCCGCTTCGCTGACCGGCGAGTGGAAGCAATGCCGGTCGACTACCCCGAGGACGAGCGCACGGCCCACGAGCTGCTGGAGCGCTACGCCGAGTCGCGCCGCGGTCAGCATTCGAAGGGTTCGAAGCGGTCGGCAGCCGATTTCGTGACGCTCTTGCTGAAGAAGCGGCTTCTGTCGTCGCCGGCAGCGTTCGCGAACACGCTGGCTCAGCACCGGCTCACTCTCGACAAGCGCGAGTCCGCTCGCACACCGGCCAGCGACGCCCAGATGCAAGCGGCATGGGACCGTAGCGACGACGAAGCGGGCGATGACGAGACCGGCGAGGTCGCTGCAGAGGCGCTGGCCACCGCAGCCCGAGGTCAAGCCCCGCTGACCGCGGAGGAGCGGGATCTACTGAACCGACTCGGAGGCTGGGTGGAGGAGCGCCGGCACCGTCCTGACGCCCGAGCCACTGCAATGCTTCAGTGGCTCGACGAGACGTGCCGCACCGCTGATGGGGGGTGGACCGATGAGCGGGTCATCATCTTCACCGAGTACCGAGACACTCAGAAGTGGCTGATCGATCTCCTACTCACCAACGGTTTCGGCGGCGATAACGGCGCACGCATAGCCACCCTCTACGGCGGCATGGACACCGACGACCGCGAGCGCACCAAGGCCGAGTTCCAGGCCAACCCGTCGCGCTCGCCGGTCCGGATCCTCATCGCAACCGACGCCGCGTCGGAGGGCATCGATCTTCAGCGGCACTGCTGGCGGATGCTGCACTGGGAGATTCCGTGGAACCCGTCTCGGCTCGAGCAGCGCAACGGGCGCGTCGACCGGCATGGACAACCCCATCCCTACGTAGAGATCCGCCACTTCGTTCCTGAAGGTTGGGAAGACGACCATTCCGGGTTCGCCACTGAGCTCGGCTTTCTCTCTCGGGTGGCCTACAAGGTCGAACAGATTCGTGACGACCTCGGCTCGGTCGGGTCCGTGCTGGCAGACCAGGTCGGTGACGCCATGCTCGGCAAGCGATCCACCATCGACGACGACGCGATCGACCGTGCTCGCAGCAAGCCGGGCACCAAGGTGCTCCAGGTCGAGCGCAAGCTCCGCGAGGGCCTGGCCCGCTGCCACGAACGCCTCCAGGAGTCGATCGACGAGCTCGCCCTCACGCCCGAGCGGGTCGAGCGAGTCGTCGCCACCGCGCTGGACGTGGCCAACCAACCTGCGCTCGCCCCGACCGACGTTGAGGGCGAGTTCCGGCTTCCACCGCTCAGTGGCTCGTGGCAGCGCACCTCCGAAGGGATGATCGACCGGCTCTCAGGCGACGAGCTGCCGTTCACATTCGACACCGACCTCGCCGCGGGTCGAGACGACATCGTCTTCTGCCACCTCGGCCACCGTCTCGTCGCCCAATCCCTGCGACTACTTCGGGCCGAGGTCTGGGCCACGGGGCAGCGCCAGAACTTGTCCCGTGTCACCGCCCGGACCGTGCCAGCGGTTCCTGAACTGCTCGAGGTCGGTGACGTTGGAGTGGTCTGCCACGCCCGTCTCGTCATCACCGGAGCCGACGGCCATCGCCTTCACGAGCAACTGGTCGTCGCTGGTGGCCGAGTCCGCAGCGGCCGCTTCGCCCGCATCGACATCCTCCGCGACCTCGACACGCTCCTGGCCTCCGCAGGCGACACCCCCGCCGACACGTCTGCGATCGTCGAGGCAATCTGGTGGTGGGACACCCTGGTCGAACCTGGGCTGGCCAAGGCCTTGGATCGCCGATCCGAGACCGTGCAGGAATCCAAGCAACGAGAGCTGTCCGAGCGGGCTGACAGCGAAGCCGACGCTGTCCGCACGGTGCTCACCGAGTTGCAGCACCAGATCACCAACGACCTGGACCAGCTCGCTGCCGACCGTTCGGAACAGCTCAGTCTGTTCACCGAACCTGAACGCGATCAGTCCCAGCGAGACCTCGACGCGCTGCGCCGCCGCCTCGAAGAGATCCCCGAGGAGATCGGCCGGGAGGTGGCGGCGGTACGCCGCCGGTTCACCGATCCCGAGTGCCACATCTTCCCCGCCGCGGTCACGCTCCTGATCCCCGAGGCCCACTGATGGCCCGATCACGCAGTGCGCCGGAGCGTCGCGGTCCCGTGGCCAACCCGAAAGCGGCCATCCAGGACTGGTTGACCCTCGTCGACCCCGATGGTGCTTTCCTCACCACCACCGAGCTGGCGGCTGTCTTCCCCCACGGCTTCGAACCGATGCCGGCCGACAAACGCACCGAGCTCCGCGCTCGTGTCGCCGACCTCGGCACCGACGCTGCAGACCGGTCTGACCTGCGCAGGTGGCTCCTCGAGACGGCCCTCGATTGGGACGACCAGCTGGTCGACGGGCAGGCGATCCCGGCCACCGCGTCGATACGCGCACCCGAGCACGGAATCCAGCTGCGCCCGGACCTGGTGCTCCTCGACGTCGAGGACCCCAACAAGGCTCGACTCGGCGTGTTCGTGTGGCCGCTCGGCACCCGTCTCGATCGCCGAACCGACATCACCGTCTCAGGTGACACCTGGCCCGCCAGCCCCATCCAACGCGCCGAGACCTGGTGCCGCGAGGGCAGCATCCCGCTGGCACTGGTCACTGACGACGACCAGTGGGTCCTTGTCTGGGGCCCTCGGGGTGCCCCCGCCGCTTCGTGTCGTTGGCGCGTCGGCGATCTGGCCGACGAACGCATCCTCCAGTCCGGGCTCGTGGCGCTGTTCGGTGCCCGCCGGTTCTTCGCGGTCGCCGATGACGAGACCCTCGAGAAGCTCTTCGAACGAGCCGCCAACGCCGAGGCCGAGGTCACGAAAGGCCTGGGCTCCTCGGTGCGGCGGTCGGTCGAACTGCTGGTTGCTGCCATCTCCAGGGACGATGTCGCCTCGAACGGCACGGTGCTCGACGGTGTGGCCTCCACCGAGGTGTACGAGTCGGCCGTGACCGTGCTCATGCGGCTCGTGTTCCTGCTCTTCGCCGAGGAACGCCGCCTGTTGCCAGCCGAGGACCCGCTCTGGGCCGAGTCCTACTCCGTGCTCACCCTGCGAGACGACCTGCGCACGAGCTCAGCCCGAGACGGCGAGGACGCCCTCGAACGCCGGTCGACGGCTTGGCACCGGCTCCTCGCCACTTTCCGGGCCGTGCATGGTGGCGTCAACCACGACCGGCTCACCCTGCCCGCATACGGTGGCAGCCTCTTCGACCCGGACCGGTTTCCCTTCCTCGAGGGTCGCCGCCCCCCCGACCACCTGGTGGTCAACGACATCGACCTGGGACCCGCACCCGACGCGGCCACGGGGCCAGAACTGCCAGTTGCTATCGACGATCGCACCGTGCTGGCCATCCTCGACGCCCTCCTCACCGTCGAGGTGAAGTCCGGCAGGACCAAGGTTGCTCAAAGGGTGAGCTACAAGGCCCTCGACGTGGAACAGATCGGCCATTGCTACGAAGGGCTGCTCGACCACGGTTGCGCGCCCGTCGAGCAGCTTGCGGTTGGACTGATCGGGTCCGACGGCAACGAACCCGAGTTCACGATCACCGAACTTGAAGCCCACCTCGCCATCGGACCGGACAGCTTGTGCGAATGGCTCGCCGATAAGACCCGCTGCAACAAGAAGGCAACAGCGCTCGAGAAGTTGCTTGACGAGGAGCCCTCGGGAGTCGACCTGGCCCGGCTGCGCGTCGCCTGCGGACATGACGACGGCACCGTCGCACGAGTGCTCCCGTTCTGGGGTCTCATCCGTGCCGACTTGCGGGGGCTGCCCGTGGTCCTGCTCCCCGGTTCGCAGTTCGTCACGCAGACCTCGACCCGCCGCAACATGGGCGCGCAGTACACGACCAAGGCCCTCGCCGAAGAGGTCGTCCAGTACGCACTGGAGCCGCTCGTCTACGAACCTGGCCCCCAAAACGAGACTGACCCGACCAAGTGGAAGCTCCGTACTCCGGCGGAGATCGTCCGGCTACGCGTCTGTGACCCCGCCGTCGGCTCTGGAGCGATCCTCACCGCCGCCGGTCGATACCTGGCTGACCGCCTCGTCGAGTCCGTCGTTGAACACGGGCCCGGCGAGGGCCCCTTCGCCGGACGCCTCGCGGAGCTTGGCGAGGCTCCAGCCGATGAGCAGACCGTGCTCGCTCGGCGCGAGATCGTCGACCATTGCCTCTACGGCGTCGACAAGAACCCCGTCGCAGCGGAGATGGCCAAGCTCTCCCTCTGGCTCACCACCATGGCCAGGGAACGGCCCTTCACGTTCCTCGACCACGCCATCCAGGTTGGTGACGCGCTACTTGGCATCACAGACATGGAACAGCTCCGCTGGCTCCACCTTGACCCCGCCGAACGGAGGGGTAAGCGGGGCTTCGAGTCAGTGGCCATCGACCTGCGTCTCGACGAGGCCGTCGAACTCGCCCGCCGCCTTCAGGAACTGTCCGTCGTCACCGTCCGCGACGCCACTGAGAAGCAGCTGCTCCATGAGGAGCTACAGGTCACGCTCGGAGACTTGTCGGTCGTCGCCGATGCCATAGTGGGCGCTGCGCTGAGTACCGCCGGCAAGTCGGCTGGTTCGTTGGAGCAACGACTCGACAGTCAGATGGATCGAATTCGCGCAGCGCTCGATGACGGTCGTCCCTATATCGAGCGAAGGGCCGCCATCGACGTGCTGCGCGGCGTGTCCACTACCTGGCTCCGGAGCGACCTCCCCGATGAGGTGCCGATGCCGTGGGAGCGCCAGTGCCTGCACTGGCCGCTCGCTTTCCCCGAAGTCTTCTTGGCGGAGGGACGTACTGGGTTTGACTCCATCGTCGGAAATCCTCCGTTCTTGGGCGATGCCAAGATCACATCGACGCTCGGCACTAGCTTTCGCGAGTACTTGGTTGAGCGGATCGCCCAGACGCGCGGGCGTGCAGACCTCATTGGCTTCTTTGTCCGACGGATTCGTCGTCTACTCGGGCGAGCAGGGGCAGCAGGCATTCTCGCCACCAACACCGTTGCCCAAGGCGATACGCGGGAGGTTGGTCTCGACTACCTGGTTGGAACAGGCTCAGCGCTGTATAGGGCGGTCAAGAGCGAGAACTGGCCCGGCGAGGCAACCCTCAAGGTATCCAAAGTTTGGTTCCGGGCTGATGGCTGGAACGGCAAGGTGCTTCTCGAAGGGCGTGAAGTTGCAGAGATTACTGGTTACCTCGATGCTGGATCGCGAGTGTCAGGTGTCCCGAATCGGCTCGTTGGTGAGGGCAAACGATCTTTCAAAGGCTCCGACCTAGGTGGAAATGGCTTTGTGTTGTCTGAAGCAGAGGCACATAGCCTTCGGGCGACTGACGAACGCAATAGTGCTGTCACGTTCCGCTATTTGAACGGCGAGGATCTAAACTCCCGAGCCGACCTTTCGGCCAGCCGTTGGGTCATCAACTTTTTCGACTGGCCGCTCGAGAAGGCGCAGTCGTATTCCGCCCCGTATGCCATCGTTGAGGCGCGAGTGCGGCCGTACCGCCTGACCGTGAATCGCGAGAGTCACCGTAAGTGGTGGTGGCACTACGGCGATAAGCGCCCGGAACTCTATGACGTGATCCAGGGATACTCTCGAGTCCTTGTAATTGCGCAGGTGAGCAAGACCCTTCAGCCGGCTTTCGTTCCAACTGACCAGGTACTGTCGGCCATGTTGATTGTGTTCGCCTACGATGATGACTTTCATTTTGGCGTATTGGCGAGCAATTTGCATGGGATCTGGGTCGCCAAATATGCATCGACCTTGCGTAGCGACCTTCGCTATACGCCGTCAGACGTGTTTGAAACATTTCCCCAGCCAGGGTCGAACGCTGTGGTCGATTTGGCCGGTCGATCACTTGATGAATTCCGGTGCGATCTAATGGCCCGAACCCAGCTCGGCCTCACGAAGACCTACAACCAGGTTCACGCGCCCGCCGAGGGAGCCCCGGACATCGTCAGGCTCCGGGAACTTCACATCGAGCTCGATTGTGCGGTCCGGGATGCCTACGGCTGGACCGATCTCAAGCTGAACCACCAACACTGGGAAACGCCGCAAGGGATGCGGTTCACGGTGAGCCCTGAGGCGAAGGACGAGCTGCTCGACCGCCTACTGGAGCTGAATCAGGAGCGATATGCCTCGGAGGTCGCGGCCGGCCTGCACGACAAGAAGACGAAGAAGGTAGCGGCGAAGCGGGCAATGAAGGCTGAGAACCCGTCCCAGGAGACGTTGCTGTGAGCACCACCCCCACCCCGGCGGAGCTGCGATCCGAGCTCGAGCGCCTCGTCCTGACGGACCTGCTGGGTCCGTCGGACACCCACGAGCAGCTGCCGGGCGTTCGTAGCCCGGTGCGGGAGTGGTACCTGGTCGGGATGCTGGCCCCGATGGGGACCATCGTCGACCCGAGTCGCAACGATGGTGACGACCTGCAAGACGGGGACGAGGGCGGTGCTCCGGGTCCCGATGACCGGCCGTCGAAGGTGGTGCTGTTCCCGTCATCGGTGGGGCTGACAGCCGCAGTCGACCCGTCGTGTTCGTCGCTGGAGGTCTCGGCATCGTGGGGTCGGTACGAGAAGATCGACAACCCGGATGAGACGGCGGTGCGTGAGTACGCGCGCCTGTGGCAACGGCACCCCGCTGGTGGAATGGTGACGGTGCGGCTGGTCGAAGGCGACATCGACCCATTCGCACCCGATCCTGCCCAGCCGGAGGTAGTGGTCCGTGGACGTTGTCGGGCGACACCGAATTGCTGGTTGATCACGCTTTTCCTGGTCAACGAGCAGATGCCGACGGCGACCAACATCGATGAGCGGTGGCTGTTCCAGATCGATCTGTCAGCAGCAGCCGGCGATGGTTCGGCAGTGTTCGTGGGTCGCCAACTCGCTCTTCCTCAGGAGACGACCCACAGCGATGCGGAGCTACGGCATCTGGACCTGCTCTACCGGGAGAAGGTCGAGTTCGCGGTTGGCCACGGCATCGCAGTACACGCTGATGCGGCGCCTGATGACCCACACCGGGCCACAGCGGTGCGGACGGCGGTGATCCCGCGCTCGGAGGTCGCGAAGGTCGAGGCGCCTGGACCCGACGATCCCGCACTCGACGAAGTCGAGCGGGAGCTGATGGGCCGCGTCGACTTCGACATGGAGGCGCTGTCGAAGCTCGACGGGCCGGCCGCCACGGCCGCGCTTTGCCCGCTCGCAGATGCCTATGACCGGTGGCTCCGTCGCCAGGAAGCCCGCGTAGCTGGATTCAGCGGTGAGGAGGCCGAGGCGGCGCGGGTAGCGGTTGACACCGCCCGGGGCATCGCAGCACGCCTGCGGGTCGGCATCGAGTTGCTGACATCTGATCCGGTGGCGGCTGAGGCGTTCGCGTTTGCCAACCACACGATGTGGCAACAGCGCGTCCACACGCTCGTCGGCTTGGCACGGCGTGACGATCCGAAGCTGAACCTGGCCGATGCCGAGGCCCTGATCGCCACCACGCCGAACTGGTCGTGGCGGCCGTTCCAGATCGCCTTCGTGCTCGTGAACCTCCCATCGCTGGCCGATCCCACCCACGCCGAACGCCAGCTCAATACCGGCACTGCCGATCTGTTGTTCTTCCCGACCGGTGGCGGCAAGACCGAGGCCTACCTGGGTCTGACCGCGTTCACCCTCGCGATCCGCCGGCTCCAGGGTGACGTCGACGGCCACTCGGGCGAGGGCGGTGTCGGGGTGTTGATGCGCTACACCCTGCGATTGCTGACCTCCCAGCAGTTCCAGCGCGCCGCCACGCTGATCTGTGCCTGTGAAGTGCGCCGCCGGGAACTCGTCGCCGCTGGTGACGAACGGTGGGGTGAGACCCCCTTCCGGATCGGAATGTGGGTGGGAGGTTCGGTCAGCGCCAACAAGACCCAGGACGCGGCCCGCGATCTCGATGACCTGCGCAACACCGGGTGGGCCAAAGGTGCAGGCCCGACTTCCCTGGTGGCGTGCCCGTGGTGTGGCGAGGAGCTCGACCCCAAGCGCGACGCCACCTCGCACAAACACCTGTGGCGGACGCTCATCACCTGCGGCGACTCGAAAGGCCGTTGCCCTTTCACGGCGAAGCGCTCGGACGGCGAGGGGATCCCGGTCGTCAGCGTCGACGAGGAGATCTACCGGCTTCTGCCCGACCTGGTGATCGCCACGGCGGACAAGTTCGCCCAGCTCCCGTGGCAGGGAGCGACCAGCGCGCTGTTCGGGCGCGTGACGCGCAAGTGCTCCCGCCATGGCTTCCGTACGTCTGACTTGGACGTCGTCGGTGATCACAAGGAAGCCGACAAGCACGCCAAGGCCGGGGATCTCGATGCCGCCACCACCAACGACTGCCTGCCTCGCCGTCCGCCCGATCTGATCATCCAGGACGAGCTTCACCTGATCGCCGGACCGCTCGGTTCGCTGTTCGGGTTGTACGAGACGGCGATCGACGAAATCGCCTCGTGGACCGTCGACGGCAAGCCCTCGCGTCCGAAGGTGGTCGCCTCGACGGCCACGATCCGTCGTGCCGAGCATCAGACCTACAACCTGTTCTGTCGTCGCCTCGCGGTGTTCCCCCCGCAGGTCCTCGACGCCGGTGACTCGTTCTTCGCCGTGGAACGCCCGCTCGATGAGACACCGGGCCGGCTGTACCTAGGGGTCTGCGGGATGGGGCAGCGGTTCAAGTCCGTCGCCACCCGCGTCTACACGACGATGATGGCGGCCTCTCAGGTGCTCTACGAGAAGCACGGGGCGGCGGCGGACCCGTGGATGACGACCGTTGGCTACTTCAATGCCCTGCGGGAGCTGGGCGGGATGCGCCGCATGCTCGACGACGACGTGTCGAACCGTCTCCGCCGTACCGATCGTCGGGGACTCGCCAACCGCTACGTGAACGAGGTCAAGGAACTGACCTCGCGGATCAGCTCGAGCGACATCCCTGCCACGCTCGACCAGCTCGGGGTGCGCTTTACCGGCACGAAGCCGGAGAAGGGCCGCTATCCGGTCGACGTCGTTCTGGCGACGAACATGATCTCGGTCGGCGTCGACGTCCCCCGCCTCGGCTTGATGATTTGCTCGGGGCAGCCCAAGACCACGGCCGAGTACATCCAGGCCACCAGCCGAGTCGGGCGAGACAACGCCGGTCCCGGCCTTGTCATCACGCTCTACAACTGGGCACGGCCACGAGATCTCTCGCACTACGAGACCTTCGAGCATTACCACCAGACGTACTACCGACAGGTCGAAGCCCTGTCGGTCACACCGTTCGCCCGCCGTGCCCTCGACCGTGGGCTCACCGCTCTCATGGTAGCGGAGGCTCGCCACACGAACGCTGCCTGGAACCCGAAGGGCGCGGCCCAGACGGTGCCTGTCAATGAACCGGCGTTCGACTCGATCGCTGCCGCATTGCGCCACCGCGCCGACCTGGTCGCCAACCCCGCGGCCGCTGCCGAGGTCGATCAGCTCGTCGCCACCCGGCGTGACAAGTGGTCGAAGCAACAGAAGGCACCGGGCGTCACCCTCACCTATGCCCGAGGTCGGGGCGATGCCATCGACCTGTTGCAGTCGCCCGAGTCGGGGCCTTGGACCGAGTTCACCGTCCCCAACTCGCTGCGGGAGGTCGAGGTCGGCGCCAACCTCCTACTTCGCGAGGACGACCCGTCCGACGACCCGACGGCCGAGTACCCCGACCCGCCCGCCGAAGAGTCCGACGAGGAGACGCCGCTCGCCGCCGAAGACGCTGATGCCGCGGACGGCGACGTGATCATCGACGAGGACGCCCCGTGAGTGCGAAAGGCACTTACGACGGCCCGGTGCGGGTCGGGACGATCCGTCCCAGCCAAGCCATCCACTCCTACGGAGTGGGGTCACTCATCGACCTTCCGAACCTGAGCGTCATGGTCGGCGGTCTCGACCGGTGGGACACCACTCGCCAAGAGGTCATCACCGAGGATCGTCTGCTCGACGCAGTGCGCACCCGGCTCGGCTCCCAGGTCGAGGTACTGCGCGCTCTTCCTGCCGAGCCATCGACGCCAAACCCCTACGACGACTGGGCGCGCGTCGGAGTGCCCGTCTCCATCTTTCCCCGGTGGCTTCGATGCACCGCGTGCAACCGGCTGTTCCCCGTCGCGTCGGGCGCCCTGAAGCTTGACACGAACATGTACCGGCCCGACCGCACCCGCTATACACACCCGAACTGCGACAAGGCCCGCAAGCCGCCGCCCGCCGTGCCGGCCCGATTCGTCGCCGGATGCACCAACGGACACCTCGACGACTTCCCGTGGGTGCGCTTCGCCCACGACGGCGTCGCTACCTGCCCGAACCCGGTCCTCCAGGTCAACGACATCGGCTCGGGTGGTCGCGCCACCGACCTGCTCGTGAAGTGCCTCTCGTGTGGGGCCAAGTCGACCCTGGCGAAGGCGTTCGGTCCGGCCGCGAAGGGGGTCATGCCGCAGTGCCGCGGTCGCCATCCCCACCTTGGCCTCGCGAGCGAACCGTGCGGTGAGCAGCTCCGCTCCCTGGTCCTCGGTGCCTCGAACCTGTGGTTCAACAGCAGCGTCTCGGTTCTCTCGCTTCCCGTTGGTGGCGGGTCGCTCGGTCAGCTCGTCTACGACAACTGGGACGCGCTCGAAGGCATGCCTGGGAAGGACACCCTGGTCTACACGTTGGGCCGGGACCGGTTGCTTGCCGCCGCGTTCGCCGGTGTCCACCCTGATGACATGTGGGATGCCATCGAAGCTCGGCGCGCCGGAGCCACTGCGCTACCTGGAGCCGATGTGCACGGCCCGGAGTGGGTCGCACTTACCAGCGGATCCCAGGGGCAGACCTCGCCTCACTTCGAGGCTGAACCAATCGACGCACCGGCCGACTTCGCCGGGAAGCTCGCCGGCGTCACGCTCGCGCACCGGCTACGGGTGGTCACCGCCTTGTGCGGCTTCAGTCGGATCAGCGCCGGCGAACCCGGCGACCCACGCGCCACCGTGCGCCTCGAGACCAAGGCTCACCCGCCTGGGTGCCGGTAGTGGAGAACCGAGGCGAAGGGGTCTTCCTCCGTTTCGATGAGGCTGCTGTTCAAGAGTGGGAGGCGGCTGCGTTCGACAACCCGTTGTTTGCCACCATGCGTCGGGCCCATCGGGAGTACCGGCAGGCCCGCAACCTTGATCCCAGCGAAGGGTGGCCCGGCGAGCGGTACGTGCTGCTCCACTCTCTCGCTCACGCGCTCATCAACGAGCTGGCCATCGAATGTGGCTACTCGTCGGCGTCGATCAGCGAACGCATCTACAGCCGACCGCCTGGCTATGGCCCCGAGCCGATGGCCGGCATCTTGCTCTACACGTCCGCTCCTGATGCGGAAGGCACGCTCGGCGGACTCGTGAACCTTGGTAAGCCGAGCGAGCTGGGTCCGATCCTTCGCCGTGCCCTCGAGCGCTCCGGGCTGTGCAGCTCCGATCCGCTTTGTGCCGATCACGAACCAGATGCCGCCACCGGTGCACTCCACGGGGCCTGCTGTCATGCCTGCCTACTCGTGGCCGAGACCAGCTGTGAGCGGGGCAACCGATATCTCGACCGATCAGTCCTGGTCGACACCTTCGGGCACACCGGGCTGGAGTTCTTCGCTTGAGCGAGCTCGCCGATGCTGTAGCCGCAACGGTCGGAGTGCTTGGCCGCGCCCACGTCCGGACCCTGGCCGACGCGTACCGCGACAGCGGCCCGTTCTCGGCCGCCTTCGCCACGAAAGCCGCGCAGGCGGTTCCGGCGCCCCATCACGACGAGGTCGCGAGCCTCAATGCAGCCTGGGCCGCTCACCCCGACCTTCCCGGCGTCGCCCTCGCGGTGGCCCTTGAATCTGTGCAAGCCGCACAACGCGGTGCCGACGTACCCGCCGTCGAAGTCGTGGTCACCGGCCCTGATTCTCCTGCGGCACCGGTACGGCTCACGTCCGAGGTCGTCCGCCAGCTCATCGACCAGGCCACCCACCGTGTGACCCTCGTCAGTTACGCCGCCTACCGGATGGCCGCTGTGATCGCTGCACTCGATGCCGCCGTTGCCCGCGGGGTGACCGTGAACCTCATCCTCGAATCCGCGGCGAACCTCGACGGCGGGGGAGGGGCCCACGCCTATGCCAAGTACCGCACCTATCACTGGCCCACGGACCGTCGGGAACCACCCGACGCCAAGCTCCACGCGAAGGCCGTCATCATCGACAGCAGCGACGTGCTGCTCACCAGCGCCAACATGACGAACGCCGCGTACGACAAGAACATCGAGCTCGGCGTCCTCTGCCGTGGCGGCGGCGTCGCCCGGCAGGTCCAGGCTCACTTCGACGCCCTGATATCCCGCGGCATCCTCGAACCGGTGTAGTGGCTGTGCGGGATACCGGCTCTGATGGATGTCGCTTGATGGATGTGCAGGCGGCGGGGCGAACCCTCGAGCCTGCTGGCGAGGGCTGGGAGATTCAACCGTGGGCACGCACGTGAACGACCCATCCGACGCTGACATCGAGTTGGCCACCAAGCTGCTCGCAGCATGGGACAACGGCGATGGAACCTCGAAGAGCGAGCTTGAACGAGTCCACTGGGGTGACGGCAGCTCCCACGGCCGTCGCTTCGACCGCTTCATCCGGCAGAACCTTGGTGTACCAACGACTCGCCGATCGAGACAGACCGATCGGATCGCGGACCTCGAAGCTCAAGTCCGAGGGTTGGGCAGCAGTCCTGTTGGGTCCGAGCCCCCACCGTGGGAGGTCCAACTTCTCCACGCACGCGATGCATGCCTCTCGGGGCTGAGCGTCTGGAACGATCCATCGGCACGCTTTCGGACTGGGACGTTCTCCCTCCTGTTCGTCACTGCATGGAACAGTCTGGCCATCTCGATCCTGCAGAAGAACGAGAACGAGTGGCGAAAGATCGACCAGCGCGGGAATCCATGTCTGTCCTCCGCCGGGGTGGAGCAGTCGGAAGACACGATGACCCTGGTCGGCGCCGCGTTCGCCGGAAGCGCTCACATGGGGCTGCGGGAGAACATCCGCGTCTGGGTAGACCTCCGCAACTCGGTTGCGCACCGGCACCTGCCAGCACTCGACATTTCGGTGATCCCTCACGCCCAGGCAGGACTGCTCAACTTCGAGAACGTCGTAGCGGATGAGTTCGGCGATGAGTTCGGACTCGCCGAGTGTTTGTCGGTTCCGCTCCAGCTCTCAGGCTTCCGGGACCCTGGAGTGTTGAGGTCAGCGAAGAAGCTCCAGGCAGGATTGCCCTTGGACGTTCAGGCGATTCTCTCCCGGGCCGAGGAGGCCACGCCCGAGCTCCTCGCAGACCCCACCTTCAGCCTTCGTGTCGCATTCATCCCGACGGTTCCGGGATCAGGACGCAGTCCGGACGCCGTCGCCTACTTCATGAAACCCGGGGAGGTCCCGGACGAGTTGGTGGGAGTCGTCGAGCGGTATGTGGTGCTGCCCAAGGTGGGAATGAGCGCGCGCCCCAACCTCGCGGCCTCCCAAGTCATGGCCGAAGTCGTGCGTCGGACCGGGTTCAAGTTCAACTCCCAGCACCACATCGAAGCAGCGCGACGTCTCAACGTCCGTCCCGCCGCGGGCGAGGACGACCGCACGATCGACCTCCAGCACGCCGAGTACATCACGAGCTTCAAGCGGTACCTCTACAGCCAGGCCTGGATCGATCTCCTCGTAGCGAAGTGTTCGACGCCGGAGAACTTCCTCGAGGCCACGGGCAGAGACGCCGTTCCGGTCCCTGAGGTCGACGGGGGGGATTGAGCCGTCAGGCGTCGTTCATGCCGAGACTGCGCAGCGCCTTGACGGTGATGCCCCGTCGATCGGCTTCGGCGCGTAGCGAGCGCTGCTCGGCGGCCTCGCGTCGCCGCTCGGCCATGAGCGCCTCGACCGTGACGTTCCTGCGCTTCGCCTCGTCGATGGTCCGCATCTGCTTCGCCATGGCTTTGCTCGACTCCTTCGGGGCCGGTCGGGCAGCGGCTGCCGCTGCGGGCGTCTGGGGTCGGGGCGGGGGTGCACGCCGCTTCTGGCCGGAGGAGATCACCGGCTTGGATGTCGCCGACCGCCCCGTCGCCTGAGACGCGGTGGACGGCTTCATGCGCTCGGCGAGAACGTCGTGAACGGAACGGCCAGCCGCAGCTGCCTGCGCCTTGATCGACTCGGCGTCGGAGGCGCCGGCGAGCCCACGGGTCCGAACCTGGCGGGGCGTCCTGATGATCTCTGGAGCGCGTTGCGGGCCCTTGTCCTGGTTCCCAGGCTTCGCCTTCTTCTGCTTCTTCTTGCGGCGGGGTTCGAGAAGTTCGATCGGGACCTGCTCGTCGGCATCCAGACGCGCCGAGAGGTCGTGGTTCCGAGCAAGGCGCACCTCGCTGCTCGCTCGGGGCCAGTTCATCCGCGCCACGTCAGTGGTGGCTCATCCAGAGGGCGATATCGGCAACGCGAAGACGTGACAGATCCTTGGCGTGGCTCCCAGCGTCAGACTTGAGCGAGTCGATGGCTGCGAGGACGGCGGGATCCTGCATCGCTTCCCACCATGGCTTCCACCAGGGCTTGGACTTGCCGACGACCGACTCCATGACGCTGTCGCGGATCGGAAGGAGCTCAGGCCGCTTTCGGGCCAGGAGCTTGTAGGTCGTCACCCTTCCCAGGCCGAGGCCGCGAAGCAGCTCGTAGAGACGCGTCGCCGGGCTGTCGCTGCCGAGGTGCGTCTCGAACTCGTCCGATGACAGGTCCCCGAGAGGCCGACCGGTCGGGATCTGCTGGAGGAGCTCGCTGATGGTGGCTCGGTCGCGGTCGAGGCGGAGGATGGCCGCCGGGGTGAGGCCCCTCTTCAGCGTGATCTGGATGGAGAGGAAGGTCACCGCGAGAAGATCCGCGGGCTCGATCGCACCGGGATCGCTCGGGCGATAGGTCTCGAATCGTGAACCGGCGTAGGGGACCGGGTCGCCCTTGCCCTCGAAGTAGTCGACGAGCCGGCGTCCCTCTGGCGCCTCGGCCGCGAGGTGAAGTCCCTGCAGCAACCGGTCGGTGAACTCGCTCGTGCTCATGACGGTCTCTCCATTCGTGGGGCTCTTCCTCTCCCCGTCGGTCGTCCACTCCCGATGTGAAGCCGGCTCATGACCAGCCACCCGCTGAAACCACCGCTGCCGTTCCCTTCACAGGTACTGGTTGTGGTGCGTGTCGTCGTGGCCATCGCCGATTGGGGCGAGATCGCCTCGTGCGGCATACATCTCTGCCAGGGTTGGCGGTTCGTTGATCGTTGTGAGGTTCGGCTGGTGCCAGGTACGAGCCTCGGTCATCGAGAAGCGGGTGAACTCGATGTTGGCGAGGCACCGGCCGGGACGGGTCACCGCGGGTGCGATGTGGGTCTTTGGCATGTTCGTGGTGAACAGCAGGAGGGTGTCGCTGCCTTGGCCGAGGAGACCGTCGGAGAGGTTGAGCAGGCGTCCGAGCGATCCGGTCGTGGCTCCCGACATCCCCCGCAGGTAGTGGTCGGTGTCCTCGGCGACGATGAGCTGCCATCGTGCTCGAGTGTCGCGGTCGGGGCCGGAGCGGATCGGCTCCCGGTCGGTGATGACCGACTGCAGGTAGTGGGGGAGGTTGAAGAGCTGCTCGGGGTCTTTGATGTAGTGGGTGTCGCACCACGGGGACCACACCCGGGTGAGGGCTCGTAGGGCTGTGGTCTTGCCGGTGCCGGGTTCGCCTGACCACAAGATGACCTTCGCCCGCTCGGCTGGCCGCTCGAGTCCCATGAGTTCCGCGAGATGTGCTCCGACGCCCTTGGGATAGTTGCGTTCGATGTCGTCCCAGGATGGGGCCGAGATCTCGTGGTCATCGCTGTAGGGGCGGGCTGCGCCCTGGGCGAAATACCAGGAGCGGATGGGGATCGTGTCGGCGAGCTCGGGGACGGGTGCTTGTCGTTGCACGATCGCTGCCAGCTCTGCGGCCAGGTCGGCGGTCGCGGCGCTCACCTCGATGCGTGCGAAGCGAGGATTGGCGTTGACGAGGATGCGTCCTCGTGTGCACACAGCGAAGGTGGCGGTCGAGCTGTTCGAGGTCGCCTGGCGGATGATCGTCGCACCCAACGGGAGCAAGGCTTCGAGATCTACGGCCGAGTCGATGATGACTCGGTGGACGAATGGTTCGGTCCCGTCGATCTGGGTGGATCGGAACGAGAGCGCCACCAGGTCGTTTGCCTCGGTGAGGGTGCCGATGCCGGTGCTCGGTGACACCAGGCCGAGGTGCTGCTTGTTGGCGGTGCGGTGGGCCGCGATGTCGGTCATCGTGACCCCATCCACAGCGCGATGTCGGCGATCCGCAGGTCGCTCATCCGCTGGTCGAGTCTCGATACCGTTGCCGTTCCGAGTGTGTCGAACGCCTGGGCGTTGTCGGCGAGGTCGTGGCGCATCGCTCTCAGGAGCAGCGGCCACGCTCGTGGTGCGGACCGCTCACCGGTGACCGGGCGGTACCAGTCGACCACGTGACGGTCGACGAGCGGGATGAGCTCCGGGCGCTTGCGGTGGAGCACCTTGCTGAGCAAAGCCAGCGTCGGTGCCGCGGGCCACACGGCGAGCCGCTCGAGATGTTCGAGCGTTGCGTCGTCGGCGTCCGCCAGCCCCAGCCCGAGTGGGAGGGGGGCGATCCAAGCTTCGATCTCGAGCCGCTGCTCCGCGAAGAACGCGAGATCGGCTCGGCTGAGACCGGGGTGGAGCGCAGCGGTGGAGAGGACGTCCAACGGGTCGACCGCACCCGGATCGGTCGAGATGGTGTCGTAGTAGCCGTAGGCCCACACCTCGGGTGGACCGCCGCTCCACTCGAGCCCGCAATAGCGCCGGACCCGATCCCATGTGCGGGGCACCGGGCGGCCCGCGAGTACGAGCTCCGCCTGATCGGCGGCGTCGTCGATGTTCATGTCTCCTCCTGTCGCGGCCTCCTCATCCGAGAAGCGCCCAACACCGGCAACCCTAACCAGGGGCTGTGACACTCTTGGCCAGCACGGCATTCGCTGTGCCGGTGGGGGAGCGAGCTGCGGTCGACCCCGGGCGCTGCCCTGCCCCGGCGCCATGCTGGATTGATGAGTACCTCCCACTCCGACGAAGCAGCGGTGGTGATCCACCGCGTCGGGCCACGTGAGGTGATCGCCTTCGGCCGGCCCGAGGAGCTCGACCTGCTCGGGACGACGACCCAGGACGTCCCTCCACCCTTCGTCGCCGCCGTGCGCAGAGCCGTCGCAGCGGCTCCCCAGTTCCAAGGGCTCGCCGACACGATGTCGGGCCGAGTCCTGCGCCTCACCGGTGATGGCATGCGGCTGCTGAGAGACAACGAGTCGATGCGCACCGGCGTCCTCACCGGGGTGGTGCGCAACCCCGCGAACGGCAAGATCGCCGGCCACCTCACATTCGTCGATCCACGGTCTCTCGTCGGCCTCGCCGGAAGCCTTCCGTCGCTCGCCGGCGGCATGGCCATGCAGCTCCAGCTCGCGCAGATCGAGAGGTCACTCGCCGAGATCCAGAAGGACCTCGGCTATCTCATCCGGCACGAACACCTGAAGATCGAGGCGGGGATCGAGACCAACCTCGAGATCCTCCAGTCCGTGCACGAGCACGCGCTGCGCCACGGGGTTCTCGAGGACGACCAATGGCACCGGGTGGCCAACGTCGAGGCGTCGGTCCGGTCCTTCCACAAGGAGACCAAGAAGCACCTTCGGGCACTCGACGAGGCCTTGGAGTCGCATGGCCAGCGGTTGGCGGCGCGGGTCGCCCGGCTGAACCGGGCGTTGAACGACGAGCGGACCCTCTATTGGTTGCGGGCGCACGTCCATGCCGAACTAGCGCTTGCGAGGTGGGACGCGATCTACCTGTTGCGCCAAGCCGAGCAGCACCCCGAGGATCTCGCTGCCCTCGCCGACGACATGCAGGCGCAGATCAGGCAGCGCCAGCGGGCCCTCGCGTCAATGTCCCAGCGAATCACCCGCTACCTCATGGTCGGTGGCGGCGTGGACCGCATCTTGGATCAGCTGCGCATCGTGCGGAAAGGCAGGCTCCGGTCGTTGCTGGGGGAGCTCGACGACCTGCTCCGGGTCTTTCCAAGCAGCATCCTGGCGAACGAATCGCCAGGGACCGAGGTGGCGATCCCGCTCGGGGTCGGCAGCATCGAGCGAGGACAGTGGGACCGCCTGGTAGCTCGTGCTCATGCACTGCCGGTCGCATCGAAACCGTTGAGGGAGCGTGTCGGCCAGCAGGTGCGTCGAGTGCCCGTCCGCAGAAGGACACCTTTGCCGGAGGACGGTGCGAACGAAGGTGGCGAGTTGCCGATCCTCGCAGGGATGCTGGAGAGTCCAGTCGAGGAAGGGCGCGGTGACCGTGCCAGCGAGGAGGAGGCGACGGGGATGGCAGCAGGCGACTGGGAGCAATACGAGGGTCGTTACTCCGAACGGCCGGAGACCTACGACGCCTACGTCGACGTGTGGATCCGCAGCTCCGAGGCGTCATCAACCTTCTCGGGTTGGGCGAGCTTCTCGCAGGCCGCGAACGCCGAGCCCAAGCAACGCAGCGCGCACCCCGATCGCGTGGAGGCGGCCGAACGCATCATGAGGTCGTCGGGCTACAAGATCGGTACGCCGACCCGCCGTGGTGCCCGTCGATGGACCAGGGCTCGCGGTTGACCTACGACCCACCCGCGTCGCGATCGACGGCATAGACCCTGCGCAGAGGCAAGAGCCGTTTCCACTCTGCGTCCAGATGCTCGTAGTGCTCGAAGATGAGGTCGACCAGCTGCGATCCGTTGATGAGGCGGAGGTCCTGTCGGGTGCGCTCCAAGTGCCGAGCATCGGTCGAATAAGAACCCAGGGTGACGAAGAGCCCGAGCTCCGACCCGCCATGTGCGAGCGCTCCAGCCAGCTTCTGGACGTCGGGGCCCCCGATGGTCGAGATGGTCCTTTTGCACTGGACCTTGATGATCGGCGGCTCGATGCCGAGCGCATCTCGGCTGGCGATGACGTCGACTCCGCCGTCGCCGCTCGCCATGGTTGCCGTGGCTCGATAGCCGAGAGCGTTCAAGAGACCTGCGATGAAGTGCTCGAACCGGTACGCGTCCATGTGGCGGAGGATGTCGACCACGAAGTCACGGCTGTAGGTGTCGACGCGCTCGGCGTTCGGCTCGTCCTCGGCCAGCTCGACCTCCGGGTCACCTGGCTCCGCCACGACAGGAGTGGTCGATCCGCTCTCGATGTACTGGAGGAACTCGGCACGGTGGTTCGCCACTCGGAACAAGGTCATCGCAGACCCGATCTCATGCAGGGCTGACTTCGAGAAGGTGTCTCGGGGAACCCCGGTGTGCAGCCACTTGACCCGCCGCCGATTCGGGTGCACCTCTGCACCCTCCTCGACGTAGAACCCGCTCTCGACGGTTCCGAAGTTCAAGGTGCGGTCAGCCTTGTTCGGGCTGATCACGTAGTCGCCGATGGCGATCTCCTCGATGAACCGGATGAGGACGCCAGCCCAGACAGGGATCGCGCCCGGCTTCACCGCTGGATAGGTAGCTGCCAGGTGCAGCTTGAGCGACTCCCTGTCGAGATCGAGCTCGCGCACGTCTCCCAACTCTTCCCAGCCGATGCTGACGAAGCCGCCGCTGACGAGATCGAGGGAGGACTGGTCGTTGTGAATTCCCCACATGGCGTCCATTCCCGGACCGTACCGGTTCGAACGTGTTCGACCCGGCCCAGCACCTCCCTCGACGTCTCGGCCTCGAGATGGCTCACCGGGCCCGGACGCGGCCGGCGCCTGGCGGATCAGGCTGCGCCGACCGCCCCGGCTGTCTCTTCCACCGTGGCTCTCTCCCGCCACAGCGACGCACAGTCGATCGTGCCCTGGGGCGTCGCGAGCCAACCGTCGTTGCGCACGGCGATCCAACACCCCTGAACATCGCGCACACCGATGAAGCGAGGAGGCCCGGTCGGCACATCGCCACCTGCTCGGACGATGACGTCGACGACCTGCTCGTGCGACTCCGGTGGCGACGATGGGCCATCCCGCCGCACCACGGTCAGCATCGCATCGCCCTGGGGTGTGAGGTCTCGCCCGCCGCCGGTCCGCAGGAGCAACGCCAGCCGGTACATCAGGGGTGCGAGCGACTTGCCGCGCCGGTGGAAGCAACCCTCGTGGCCCGGCACCGACGCGCCAGCCAGGCCCAGCGCGCCGATCATGTCCTTCAGGTGGCCGGTCCAGGTGTCCCACGTCTGGGGGTGATCGTGGCTGCCGCGCCCGAGCTGCGCCCACGCGAGCTCCACGTCGCCGAGCGGGCTGAGCATCCCGCTCTCGTCATCGGCGTGGACACCCGTCCCGCAGAGGCGACCGAAGTAGCGGGGGGCTCGGAGACAGGTCGGAGAGGCCAGTGCCACCTGGTACAGCTCGGTTCCGATGAGGCCGAGCAACGGCTCGAGGCCCACGTTGGCGTAGAACCGCTGCAGCAGCTCATCGATGAGTCGCCACCGCATCCACGTCACGTGTCCGGCGCCGTCGGTGGGCACGCCGACGAGATCGAATCGTCCGACCTGCTGCGTGCGGAGGTTCCACCAGTCCTCGTCGAATGCCGCCATCACGTACCGCCCACGAGGTCGCCGTACCTCTCGAGGAGGGCGCTACGGCGCTCGGCATTGAAGGCACCGGCGACCGCCTGTGCGGGCAGCGCCCGGAGGTCCACGCCGGGCACTGCGGTGAACGCCTCGGTCACCCGGTGCCATTGGCGCCAGGCGTGCAGGTTCCCCGCCGGGGCGCAGAGGGCGAACGTGGCCAGATCGGCCTCGCCGCGGTCGATGAGCGCACGAGCCAGGGCGACGTTGCCATGGGCTGGTTCAGCTCACGAAACTCACAACCCGTCCCTGTCGCCCGGACCCACCCAGGTCGCACGAACTGGTCGTAGGTACGTCGGTGCGGGCCGCCCTGGTTGCGCAGCTGGAAGCATGCCGCGGTGTCGTGTTCCCATGGGCCGGCGTTGTGGCACACGTCGCGGCGATCGTTCGCTGGTGATTCGAACGCCGAGCAGGTGCCGGAGCCGGACTCGGTCAACTTCACCTCGATGAGCGCAACGATCTTCTGGCCGTCGGGATCGGTTGCCCTCATGAGGACATCGACCTGCGTCTGGTGCGTGCGGGCGGGTTGCAGCTCCCGGAGCGCGTCGTGAGGGTCGACGTACTCGAGAGCAAGGGCTTCAGGTTCGACCTGGTCGCAACCGAGCAACCGCCAGATGCCTCTCTGCTCTTCGACGGTGGTGCCACCGAAGAGGTTCAGGGCGAAGGCCTGCGACGAACGCACGTGGTCGATGAACCCGTGCAACCCACCCGCATCGCGCAGGGAGTCGAACGCCGGACGGGCAGCCTGGATGATGCCCGCGCCGCTCTCGGCGAAGAACACCCGCCGATGCAGGGCATCACCCGAGCGCCCCACCAGGTCGGCTTCGACCCGTGCGGCGAATCGAGGGGTCGTCGCCCGTGGCCATTCGGGCACCAACCGGCGTCCGAACGACGAGATCGTGGTGTCGTCGCCGTCCCAGTCGGCAACCGTGTGCACCTGCCAGGGCACCGATCCGTCGATGAGCTCGAGCTGCGCGGCGGTGTACGGCGACACGAGCGGAGCACCAGGGGTGGCGCCGAGCACGTAGTCGATGACGATCCTCGGCGAGGGTGCCAGGTTGTGGTTGAGGTCATCCGTCAGATGGGCGACGAGGCCGTCTCGATGCGCGGTCGCCCAAATCCAGTAGTCGAGGCCCTGGAGCGCGAGCATCGGATCGGGGCCGATCTTCGTCTCCACGATGTGGATGGCCCCGTCGTGGCCCACGCCGAGCAGGTCGATGAAGCCGCGGGCCCCACCGGGGCGGATAGCGGGGAACTCCCGCAGCGTGGCGGTGAGGCCGAGCTTTCGGTGCAGGCCCGCCAGTCGCTCCTGTAGTTGGTGCTCGCCGTGGGAGGCGTCGATCCCACCGAGGCGGTCGGCGATGGCTGCCGACGCCGCGCTCGTCACGCGGTGGAGAACGGCCGGCGCCATCTGGTCGACCACGTCGACTTGGTGGTGGGGGCTGGGAGTGGTCGCCGATGCGACTCCGCCGGTGATCCGCATGCCCTTGCCGCGCTTGGCGATGCGCAGCACGAGCCGACCGTGGCAGTGCCACGCCAGGTAGCTCGACCGGTGCGCGGGAACCAGCTCGGGGCAGGTGTCGGCCCATGTCAAAAGTCGCTCGATCCAGGCGGCCCGCTCGCCCAGCGCGTGCACGGCGGTGACGAGGGGATCGACGTAGGTGAGCAGCACCTCCCCGCGGCTGAGCGGCTGGCTCGGCTCGATCAGCCGATCGCTGTCGTGGACCATGACGGTGACGGGTGCGTCGATCCACGGGATGCGTTGGCGCGTCGGCAGCTCGAGTCCTTCCGGCAACACGACGATCAGCTCACGATCGCCCATGTGGGCCAGCCCGTAGGCCAGAGCGAGGTCGGCATCGGACTGCTTCTCATCGGGGCACCCCACGACGATGAGCCGGTCGTCGTCGTGGAACTACGCCATCCGCGTCGAGAGTGACTTCGAGGTGGTCCACCGCGCCGCCGACGGCGAGACCGCCGTAGCGATCGCCGCCGCCGGCCCGTTGACGAAGCGCTTGCGCCGCGCCGCCGGGGTCATCGCGAAGTCCACCGCGCCACCGTAGGCCCCGACCGGAGCGCTCAGCTCGCTGCCCACCAGACCTTCTCGTCACCGCTGAAGCTGAACAGAGGCTCGATGAAGACGGAGCCGGTGCCGAGCACAGCGGCAGGGAGGCGGAGGCAGAAGTTGCCCTCCACCATGCCGCCGGCGACCACACGCGGCTCATCGCTCATCGAGCTCGGCTCGACGGCTCCACAGTCGTGGTCGACGTAGACCCTGCCGTCGGCGCCGATGTAGCCAACCGACAGGTCCGTCCCCGGGGTGCCCTCGTTGTCGCCGGTGTAGGTCGCCCGGACACGCACCAACGAGTACACCTCGCCCTCCGGCGGCGGGTCGTTGAACATGTTGGCACCCACCACCTCGGCGGTGGCGTCGGGGGTGAACGACACGACGGTCGCCTCGTAGTCCTCGCCCACGGCAGCGACCTCGGCCATGGGGAGCGGTGCCTCCCTGGTGCCCGATGCCGGCGTTGGCTCGGGTGCGGAGGTGGTCGTCGATGGCGTCTCCTCAGCCTCGGGCTTCACGGCGACCACCGCGTCGGGTTCGTCGGCAGCATCGTGGACCGTCGACTCCGTCGGCGCAGCAGCGATGGTGTTTCTCGCTGTCGTGTCGGGGTCGTCCTTCGCGGGGTCAGCAGTGATGCCGACCACGACGAACACGGCCACGATGGCGGCCGGGATGAGGACGCGCTTCTTCTTGAACCACGGCCGAGGCCCGCCTGTGGGCGGCTCGGGCGCGCTCGGAGGAGGGGGAGGGGGAAAAGTGCTCATGGTGCCCGCTTTCGATTCAACCGTGGGGCGGTGTTGCCCCGACCGCCAAACCGTACGAAGGGCCTATGACAGTTACATCGGTGTCATTTCGGTCTGCGGCGGAGACGGAGCTCGCGTCGCTCGCCGGCGCGGTGGGCCGCGCCCGATCGGAGGTCGGACGGCGACGTAGCGTACCCTCATGCGCGAGCGGTGGCGTTGGTGTGGGCAGTGGTGGTTCCTCGGCTCCGTCGCTCTGCTCGCGATCAACGACCACGTCCTGAAGGACACGTTTTCCGGCTGGTGGACCGGCAAGCTCAGCGACGTTGCCGGACCGGTGGTGGTCGCCACCCTGCTCGCCGTCGTCGTCGGCCGCACCGCTGGCACCGTCACGGCGGCCGTCGGGTTCGCCGTCCTCAAGACCGTGCCCGCAGTGGCTGCGCTCGCCGCACCTGTGCTCGGCGGCGTCACCCTCACCGATCCCACCGACCTCGTCGGCCTCATCGCGCTGCTTCCCGCCTGGCACTTCATGGAACGCAGCCCCGGACCCGCACCTTCCCCTCCACTGGCGACCGGCACCGGCTCAAATCGGACTGCCCGCCGCCAGCGGGTGGTCGCCGTCGCCGGGGCCCTCAGCGCCGTCGTCGCCACCACCGCCACCTCACCGGCGGAGCCTCCGACCTACGTCGGGCTGACCGTGGTCGACTCTCACATCTACACGACAGAGTCCGGCTACGACGACACCCCGTGGGCCCGCAGCGACGACGGGGGGCTCACCTGGGAGCCGGTGCCGATCGTCGATGTCCCCGACGTTGCACGACCTGAGGAGCCCCCCGACTCCACCTCCACCTCGACCACCCTGAACCCACCACCGGAGGAGGCGTGCCGTTCCGACGGTTGGTGCTTCGCGGCCACCGGGGAGTCGATCGACGAGAAGCCACCGGGCGGGGAGTGGCGCCGATCGTTCTGGTTCACCGACACCCAGCGCGACGTCGCGGAGTACCGCGGGCAGGGCATCAGGATGTTCCCGTTCAACGCCATCGCCGTCGTGCCCACCGACACGGGCGAGAACGTCGTCGGCACCGTCGACGGGCACGGGGTCGTCATCCTCACGGTTGACGGTGAGTGGCAGCAGCGCCCGGTGCTCGAGACCGAGCCGGCCGACATCTCGGACACGGTCGTGCCCCTTCGCTACGCCAAATGGATCGCCATCGCCGCCGGGCCGCTCGGTGTGGCACTCGCGCTCGTGCAGGCGTGGCGACGAGCCAAGCGCGGCATCCGAACGGGCGGCGCGCCGTTCCTGGCCGTGCTGGTCGGGCTCGTGTTCTGGTCGGCCTGCCTGGTGGTGTGGTCGATCGGCACCTGGCAGCGGTGGTCGCCGACGCTCGTCGCGGTCGGGCTCGTCGTCCTCGCTGTCGGCGCTGTGGTGGCCCCGCAGGTGTACCTGCGCCGGGGTCGCAGGGTGCCGGATCGAGAGGTGTAGGTCTGAACGACCTTGTTGAGGGCGATCGTCCTGCATGCCCGGCGACTCGAAGCAGGTGTCCTCTCCGTCGTCCTTCGAGGTGCTCAGCGGCGAGCCGGCGCGGCAGCTGCTCCTGTCGCCGGTCCGGTCACCAGCGCCTGACCTCCGAGTCGCATGCACCCGCCCACACGGTCTCGCCCCCCGCTCGCGTCCGTCGGATCACGACCAGGAGGTGGGCATGGGGCTGATCGACGAGATCCCTCGCTGGCAGTACCGGATCGTCAACTCGGGGACGTTCAGCACGGCGGAGCGGCTGGGGATGGCGCTCTCCTACTTCGGTCAGCAGGCCTGGGAGCACGTCACCGTGTACGACAAGGCTTCCAACTGGGTGCAGGGGTTCGAGAAGGGGTTCATCCTGTTCAAGCGAGCGGTCCCGCCGGGCGAGCAGCCGGAGGGAGGGTGGTCCGAGGTGTGGACCGCCGACCACGTCATTGCGGCGTACAACGCGCTGACGGCGCCCTGATCCCCACACAGGTGACTCCACCACCCAAGTACGGTCCGCATCCGTGAGCGACACCTTCGCCCCGTCGACCGACTCGGCCACCACCATCCTCGAGACGATCGACGAGCTGCGCGCCCAGATCGCTGCGCTGCTTGAGCTGCGGGTGTCGGTGATCGACACCGCCCGCCGCGCCCTCGACGACGCGCGCTCGGGGGCGGTGGCCGCGCAGCTCGACTCAATGCCCACCAGTGCCCTGAAGGAAGCCACCGACGGCCGCCTGCGCCTCGGCGCCATCGAGGAGGCCGGCCTCACCACCATCGGCCAGGTGCGCCGCGCCGGCCCGCGCGGCCTCGACGCCATCAACGGCGTGGGCCCCAAGACCGCCGTGCAGGTGATGGCCGCCATCGCCCACATCGAGGATGCGCTCGGCGACGCCGCCAGGGTGCGCTTCGACGTCGACGGTCGCCCGCCCACCCAGACCGCCCTGCTGTCGGCGCTGCGCCGCGTCGACCTGGTCGAGCGCCACGTCGAGCCGTTCGCCCCGCAGCTCGAGACGATCGCCGCCGCCATCGACGCCGACGTCGAGCCCGCCCGCCTCGCCACCAAGCGCCTGCGCCACTTCTTCGCCGGCGGCCAACGCAAGGCCGCCACCGCCGCGGCCCTCGAACGCCTCACCGACCTGCTGCTGTCGCCCGAGATGGCGCTGCTCGCCACCGAACTGGCGACCGCCCGCCAGCACCTCGGCACTACGGCGGCCCCGGCCGACGTGTGGGCCGACTACCTCGCCCGCCCCGTCGTCTACAACGGCCTGCTCGTCGAGCTGGCCGGCGTCGGCCACGACGCCGAAGCGGCCCACGGTCTGCTCCCCGAGGACATCGTCGCCCTCATCGACGCCTTCGAGCTCGACACCACGCTGCTCGAGGCATCGCTGCGCGGCTACCAGGCGTTCGGCACCAAGTTCGCCCTGGTGCAGAAGCGGATCATCCTCGGCGACGACATGGGCCTCGGCAAGACCATCGAAGCCCTCGGCGTGCTCACCCACCTCGCCGCCACCGGCTCCACCCACTTCCTCGTCGTGTGCCCGGCCAGCGTGCTCGCCAACTGGGGCCACGAGATCGCCCGCCACACCCGCCTCGAGAAGACATGGCGCCTCCACGGCGATGGGCGCGACGCCGCCCTCGCCGACTGGATCGCCCAGGGCGGCACCGCCATCACCACCTTCGACACGCTGAAGGCCCTGCCCCGCCCCCAGATCCCGCTGCACGCCGTCATCGTCGACGAGGCCCACTTCGTGAAGAACCCGGCCGCCCAGCGCACCAAGGCGGTGCGGGCCTGGCTGGCCGACGCCCACCACGTGCTGTTGATGAGCGGCACTCCGATGGAGAACCGGGTGGAGGAGTTCCGGGTCCTCGTCGACCACATCCGCCCCGACCTCGCCGCCACCATCGACACCGCCCACGGCGTGGCCGGCGCCGACGCCTTCCGCCGCGCCGTTGCCCCCGTCTACCTCCGTCGCAACCAGACCGACGTCCTCGACGAGCTGCCGCCCCGCATCGAGGCGGCCGACTGGCTCGACCTCGAGGGTCCCGCCCTCACCGCCTACCGAGCCGCGGTGGCCGAGGAGAACTTCATGGGGATGCGCCGGGCCGCCTTCGCCACCGAGGACCCGCTCGACTCGCCCAAGCTCGCCCGCCTGATCGAGATCGTGGAGGAGGCGGTGGAGAACGAGCGCAAGGTGGTGGTGTTCTCGTACTTCCTCGACGTGATCGCCCGGGTGTACGCCGCGGTGGGGCCGCTCGCCGTCGGCCCGCTCACCGGCGCCGTGCCCGCCCCCGAGCGCCAGCTGCTCGTCGACGAGTTCTCGGCCCGCCCCGGCCCGGCCGTGCTCGTCAGCCAGATCGAAGCCGGGGGAGTGGGCCTCAACATCCAGGCGGCATCGGTGGTGATCCTCACCGAACCGCAGTGGAAGCCGACCACCGAGGAACAGGCCATCGCCCGCTGCCACCGCATGGGCCAGGTGCGCCCCGTCGAGGTGCACCGCCTCCTCACCGAGGACAGCGTCGACGAGCGCATGGTGGAGATCCTCGCCGGCAAGTCGGCGCTGTTCGCCGACTACGTGCGCACCAGCACTATGCGCGACGCCTCGCCCGACGCCATCGACGTCACCGACGAGAAGAGCACCGCCGAGGTGGTCTCGCAGGCCCAACAGGAACGCCAGATCATCGACGCCGAGCGGGAACGGCTCGGCCTCGCCGCCGGCTGAGCCCGCGGTGGCGCCGACTCAGCCCCCGCCCGCCGCGAAGGCGGCACACGACGGGCAGTCGTCGACCACGGGGTGCACGCAGTCCATGGTGTGCTCGATGTAGCCGAGCGCGGCGTCGATGGCCGCTCGGTCGGCCACCAGGCGGGAGCGATGCGCATCGAACCGGGCCGTGCGGTCGGGCTTCGCGCCGCGGTGGAGGGCGACGATGTCGGCCAACGAGAACCCCACCCGCTGCAAGCGCCGAACGGTGAGGACGCCGGCGACTGTGGCCGGGTGGTAGCGGCGATGGCCGGCAGGTGTGCGCGTCGGCCGCAGGAGGCCGACGTCCTCCCAATGGCGAAGGACGTGGGATTCCTCGCCTGTCTGCTCGCACAGCTGCCCGATGGTGAGCGATGTCACGCGTCTGCCCCTTGACCTCAGGTCGACCTGAGGATCGACATTAACCCCGGCGACCGAGGTCCGGTGCGCCGCTGGAGGTCCACATGCCCACGATCCACCACCTCGATGGCGCCACGCTGCGTCCTGCCGGCGGGCTCGAGCTCGTCGGCGCCGACGAGCTCGTGTCGCACGTGTTGGTCATCGAGCTCGGCTCCCGCCTGGTGCTCGTCGACGCCGGCATCGGACTGGCCGATGTGGCGTCGCCCATCGAACGGCTCGGTGCCGAGTTCTGCGAGCTCTCCGGGCCGGTCCTCGACGCCGACCGCACCGTCGCCCGCCAACTCGGTTCCCTCGGGCTCGTCGCAGACCAGGTGACCGACGTGCTCGTCACCCACCCCGACCTCGACCACGTCGGCGGGCTGGCCGACGTTCCCCAGGCCCGGGTGCACGCCCACCCCGACGCCGTCACTGCCGTGCGGCACCCGACCGAGCCTCGTGACATCGACCGCGTCCACGCCGCCCAATGGGCCCACGAGGTGGAGTGGGCCCCTGCCCCCACGCCCCGTGCGCCATGGCACGGTCTCGACGCGTGGTCGCTCGACGACTTCGGCGACGACATCGTGATGGTGGGGCTGCCCGGCCACGCCACCGGCCACGTCGGCTACGCGGTGCGGAACGGTGGCGGCTGGCTGCTGCACGCCGGCGACGCCTACTTCCACCGGGCCGCGGTGGCCGGTGGTGAGGTGCCGCCCGGCCTGGAGATCTTCGAGGGCATCGTCGAGCAGGACCGCGCCGCCCGCCTCGACACCGTGGCGCGCCTGCGCGCCCTGCCGCCCGAAGTGACGGTCGTGTGCTCCCACGACCCAATCGAGCTCGCGGGGGTGCGTGAGCGCGGGGCGTCGCCACGCCCCGGCGTCTGAGGTGCTGCCCTAGCCCGCGGGGGCGGTCGCCACGGCGAGGAACAGCGGGAACGTGCCGTTCTCGCGCTGCACCGAGTGGCAGTCGTCGATCGACACGTCGGTGAAGCCGGCCGCCTCGAGCTGTGCGGCCAGTGCCGTACGTCCGAAGCCCTTGTGCACGGGCGAGTCGTGGCCGTGGAACGAGCCGTCCTCGGCGTCGAGGTCGACGATGCAGATGCGGCCACCGGGATCGAGCAGCGTGGCCACGCTGGCGATCACCGCGTCGGTGTCGGGGATGTGGTGCAGAGCCATGAGCGACACGACCAGATCGAACCGCTCGTCGGGCAGTGGGCCCTCGGCCAGGTCGATGTCCCACACCCGCGCATCGGGCAGTGCACCGGCGGCCACCTTGTCCTCCATCACCTGGCGCATGCCGGCCGAGATGTCGGTCAGCGTCACCGGGCCGACGTCGTCGCGCAGCGCCTGGGTGAGCAGCCCCGTGCCGGCACCGAACTCGAGGACTCGCATCGACGGGTCGAGCGGCACCGCCCGGCGGATGGCGTCGGCCACCCGGTTGGCCCGTTCGATCTTGCCCGGGTCGTCGTCCCAGGTAGCGGCCCGTTCGTCGAAGTCGTGATCCATGCCCGGCACCCTATGGCGAGGGTGGGCCGTCGATCTCGAACACCGACAGACGCCATTGTAGTCACATGGCCGTCTATGATGACTACATGGACGTGGCCATCCGGGAACTCAAAGCCAAGCTGTCGTCGTACGTGGAACGTGCCGCCTCCGGGGAACACATCACGGTGACCGATCGCGGCAGGCCAGTGGCCATGCTCGGCCCTCCGATCGGGCAGGTGGATCTCGACGCCGCCGCCGACGATGGTTGGCTCACGCCGGCAACAACCACCGGGCTGGCTCCCGTCCGCCGGCACCGCGCCGTTCGATCGGTCCTCGAGGTGCTCGACGAAGACCGCGCCGAGTGACGCTCTACGTCGACAGCAGCGCGCTGCTGAAGCGGTACGTCGACGAAGCCGACTCGGATCGCGCTGTCGAGCTCCTGTCGAGCGATCCGCAACTGGTCACCGGCCGGCACACAGTCGTGGAGATCCGCCGGAACCTCGCGCGGCTCTTGGAGCCGACGGCCGCGACTGCGAGTCGGGCGGCCTTCGCGGCAGACCTCACCGCCATTTCGATCATTGATCTCGACGCCGCGACCTGTGAGCTCTCCGCAACGATCGCCGAGCAGACGGGCGTGCGCAGCCTCGACGCCCTGCACCTGGGCGCCGCCAGCCGGCTCGGCACGGCGATGACCTTCCTCACCTTCGACGTGCGTCAGGCACAGGTGGCACGATCGCTCGGATTCAGCGTCGCCGGCGTCTGAGCTTCGCATTCGGGGTGCCGTTCGGGCTTGTGCTCGGCAACTGGGCGTCACGTGCAGAACGTAGGTGCCGGCCGACGGGTCCTTCGTGTGGATCGTCGAGCGATCGCGGCGCTCCTGGATTGACGTCCGGGGGCGCGCTCCGATTGTTCCGCGCGGTCAAGGGCTCGTGCCGGCCGCGAGTGATCGAGTTCACTTGAGGCCGTGGCTGCCCCTTCAGAAGCGGCGATCGAGCTCTACCGCTCGGCGCTGCTTGACCCATCGCTGCGGGAACTGCGCGAGGACTACTGCCGTGTGACCGCCGGTGCGTTGCGCGGCGTTGCCGGGTGGCTCGGCATGGACGCCTACTTGGGCGGAGGCGACGTGACGGCTGGCCGGGCAGCGGATCGCCAGGACGAAGAGCGGTTTGTGGCGTTTCGCGGTGCGGCGTCGGTGATCGAGATGGCGAACGAGCTCGCAGCCGGTGCCCTCGCTCTCATCGATCAGAACCTTCGATACGCGTCAAGCGCCATGATCCGACAACTCATCGAGACCGAGTATCTGTTGACGGCCTTCGCCCTCGAGTTCTCTCGTGCAGCCGACTGGACCCGAGCGACGCCTGACGAGATCAGGAAGAAGTTCTCGCCGAAGGCGATGCGGGCCCTCGGTGGCTTCTCCAACCTTGAGTACTGGCAGCACTGCGACATGGGCGGCCATCCCGCACCGTCGGGTCGACCGTTGCTCCGCTTCAACTTGGCTGCGAACCCTGCCGACGACGAGTTCCTCTCTGCGTCGGTTTGGGGCGACCTGGCCCAACATCTCCGGCGGTTGTGGCAATCCGCCGACAGTTTGCTTTGCGACCAGCACGCTCGCTACGCCGACGTGCGTAGCGCGGAACGCGAGTCAGTCGCTCTGGCGGACGAGCGGTGGAGCGCAGCCGATCCACTCGCACAGCCTGTTGACTTCGCGTTGCTTGACGGGCTCCTGGAAGGCGACGGATCGTAGAACCCCGCTCCCGGCGGCCCGGCCAGCCCTACGCTGTTGCTGAACGGAGGTGCCGCTCCTCGGCAAAGTGAGTTCCGGACGGCGAGACAGAGAGCTGCCAGTAGCGCCGCCTACGTCGGGAATCGGCGCTCATTGGGCTCAGCCGGGCCCTCGTGGAGCACGTACTCCTTGCCGACGCCGTACGCGTCGTCGGCGACCCAGAGGCTTGTTCGGTTTCTCAGGGAAAGCCCCCAGCGGCGGTCGCTCGTTCGACCTCGGCGCGGTCGCGTTCATCGCACCGCGCCCAGCGGAGCTCGTCGTCGTCGAGGTCCGCCAAGAACGCGAATCGCGCGCGCACGTGACGCTCCCAACTGGGAAGGTCGACGGGCTGGGTGAGCTTGCCCAGCGAATCGGGTCTGAAGTTCTGCGCTCGGCGTGGCTGAAGGACGTCGTCCGGGTCGACAGGTCGGTTCCCGCGGCCGTCGTCTACAACGTCGCCCCAGACCTTGAGCACCCAGAGCCTGCGCACGACAGGTTCGGCGATGTGGCGGCCGGCGAACTGATCCAGGTCGTACAGATCCCGGCCAAGGGCCACGCGTCGATAGCGCGCCAGCTTCTCGGCGCACGCCTCGGCCTCGGCGATCACGGGCAACGTCGGCAGGTCGAACCCGTACGACTTGTGCACGCGAAGCGCGAGGAAGGGGAGCCGTTCCGGCGCCATCGCCAGCGGTCGGCGAGCGAACTCGACGCTGGCACCAACATCAGGCATGCCCAGCTCGGTGTGCTCGACTCGCATGTCCCAGTGCCGTCCATCGTCGCTCGCTCTTCCGAGGCTGAACACGAAGCCGCCTACCGACTGGCCGTCGATCGCAGCGCATACGTCCAGCACGGTCCCTTCGTCGGGGCATGCGAAGTCCAGGTCTGTCGAGAATCGACCGGCGTTGCCGAGCCGACACTTTCGAAGGCTGGTCCCACCCTTGAAGACGAGCTCGTCGCTCTCGAAGAGACCATGCTGATCGAGCATCCAGAGGAGGTGGTCCTGCGCGACGTCGAGAAGTGCGGCCCCGTATGTGTCGTTGCGTCCGGCGCCGTGGAGGGACACGAGCGCCTGTGTCGGGCCCGCCATGGGTCACGCCTTCCCGACGACGCCCTGCAAGGGGGCGATGAGCCGATCGACGATCCGGAACTGCGCGATGAACAGGCTGGGGGCCTCGGGATCCGCCTCTTCGCCGAAGACAACGGTCGGCATCTCGTGGAGAGGTCGGTTGGCAAGTAGATCGATTGCGGCGTGAGGTTGGCCACCGCAGTGCAGCAGGTACGCGGCCCGCTGCCACGACGACGCGCTTTGCTTCTGGAGGATCATCACTACTCGATCGATGTCGACGTCAGCGGCGAAGAGGGAGAGGTGTTCCACGAGGTCGGCCCACGACGTGAACGACGACGGCCGAGTCGCGAGTTGGACGAGGAGCGCTTCGGGTCCGAGCGCTGGCAAGCGGCTGGACCAAGCGATCGCGTCCAGCTTCCGTGCGCGGAGCAACTCAGGTCGAGGCCCGAGCTTGTCCGCCAGCGCGGCGGGCCACGGAAATCTCACGGCCGACACCGAGCCGCGTAGTCCATCCGGGATCCGCCTGCCCTTGGGCAGCCACACGGGGACTGGGCCTGCGGGTCGCCTCTTGAGGTAGCCGAGGTGCCATGCGGCGGCGTCGCCCGCGAGACGGAACACAACGGTTGGATCCTTGGCGCGCCATCCGCGCAGCATGAGGTAGGGATCGAATATCTGGTCCTGCCCGGGTGGTACGAAGGCCCAGACGGCATGCAGGCCTATCGGGCTCAGCCAGCCGAGGCGCCGAAGTTCCTCGATCGTTCGATCGACCGCGCGATCAGACCCGGCCTCGGCCAATCGCTCGGCGATGTCAGCTCGAGTCAGCACCGCCGGCTGGTCGCGCGCTAGCCCAGCGACCAACCCGGCTGCCCATGAAGGGACGCGCCGGTCGGCTCCGACCGCCGACCCCTTGCGCCCGGGCGTCGCGTTCCGTCTTAGGTTCATTGCGGAAATCGTACTCCCACAGCATGAACTCCGCCGTGAACCTAGTGAAAGACTTGGATTCGATGCGGAAAAACTGCCCCCACCGCAGAAATCCCGCCTCGATCCCAACTTCGCTCACTCCCTCGTTCGGAACCTCTGCTTCCGTCCTTACCTCGCCTGCCGAGAGAGGACCGCAGGCACCGAGGCCGAACGCACCGACGTTGGGTCCGATCGTCCGAGGTGGCGGCCCGCTCGTCGAAGTCGTGATCCATGCCGGCAGTCGGTGCCCACGTAGCGGGTGCGGGCACGCGGGGGACGATGAACGGCAGCTCGGCGGCCGCCTTGTCGGCCAGCAGCGAGACCTGCTCGTCGCGGAACACGGCGGCCGATGCGGCGCGGTAGCCGGCGACGGTGAGCGCGGCGGCGGAGGCGGGTACGCCGGGTGCGAAGTGGGTGAGCGCAGTGCCCAGCGCGGCGCCGAACAACGAACCGAGCGCCACCTTCTGCGGGCGCAGGCCCACGGCACCGCCGAGCGCCCCGGTAGCGACGGCGACCCGGGCGGTGGTGGTGTGGCGCGAGCGGCCGGCCAGCCATCCCGCAGGGGCGGCGAGCGCCGCGCTGGTGGCGATGCGGTGCCAGAGCGGTGGGATCTCGTCAGGCCGCTGGCGATGACGGGCCACGGCTTCGGACGCGGCGAGCCGTCGCGCCGATGGCGGCGCCAACGGTCGCTACCCGTCGTCCACGGTGGGCGGTGAGCGCCGCACCGGCCAGGGCCCCGATCACCGCAGCAGTGGCGAGCTGCTCGCGTCGCTGCTGATCCTGGCCCTTGTCCAGTTCTGGCACGCCGAGAATCTACGTTCCAGCGGCGGAGGATGGCACCGACACGTCGGCGCGTTCCGAACATCGCCACCCGTAGGGTCGACCCCATGATGGAGACGATGAACCAGGCCGCGGCTCGGCTTCGCAGCGACGGGTACACCGTCGACTTCAACTCGACCGACGTCGGCCACCTGAAGTGCGGGTCATGCGGCGACGAGCACGATCCGCAGGAGATGACCATCGACGAGGTCGTGCGGTACGAGGGCGACTCGAACCCTGACGACGAATCGATGATGTTGGCGCTGCGTAGCGACTGCGGACGGTCGGGGTTGTACTTCTCCGCCTTCGGGTCCAACGCCAGCGCCGCCGACGTGGCGGTGTTCCAGCGGTTGCCGTGACCGAGCGGTCGTGAGCCGGCGACGGCCGAAGGTCGAGGTGCGGCGCGTCTACGACGCCGACGCCGCATCGGGCGAGGCGCGGCACGTCCTCGTCGACCGACTGTGGCCCCGGGGGCTCGCCAAGGTCGACGCACCCTTCGACGAGTGGGTGAAGGATGTGGCGCCGAGTACGCAGCTCCGGCGGTGGTACGGCCACGAGGTGGAGCGCTTCGACGAGTTCGAAGGTCGCTACCGCGCTGAGCTCGGCGAGCCGCCAGCGTCGGAGGCGTTCTCCCGTCTCCGGGCGGCGGCCACCGCCAACGGCGTCGTCCTCCTCACCGCCACGCGCGATGTCGAGCACTCGGCGGCCACGGTGCTGCAGCGGGTCCTCCTCGAGCGATGAGAGACGGGTCGGCGCCAATGGGGTGGGAACCCCGGGGCCCCGACCGTCGTCTACGGATGTGGTCGGCTCGCCGAGCCGTGGAAGGTGTGGTTCCAATGTCCCGACTCGTGTCCGCTGCACACCCGGTGCGCGCGCTGGCGGCCGTGGTCGCCGCCATGGCGATCGTTGCGCTGGGGGTGATCGTGGGACCGGGCGCCGAACCGGCGAGTGCGTGTTCGTGCGCAACACCCATCGACGCCGAGGCGTTCGCCCAGTCCGATGCGGTCTTCGTCGGCACCGTGGTGGGCAGTGAGTCAGGGGAACCGACCGGCCCGTTCGCCGACCCGGTGACGTGGACGATTGCCGTCAGCGAGGTCTACAAGGGCCAGGTCGCCGCCGACCAGGAGGTCGTGTCGGAGAGGTCCGTCAACGCCTGTGGCGTCTTCCTCCCCACCGATGCCGAGGTGGTGGTGTTCGCCACCCGCGCCAGCCGCTCCGTCGACTCCGGCCCTGATCAGTACTACACGGGCCTGTGCAGCGGCTCCCGTTCGACCATCCACCATCCGCTCGAGCTGGAGGCAGCTCCCACCGCCGTGTTCGCGAACAACCCGCCGAGCGACGAGGTCTCGTCTGCGGTCGACGACGTAACCGTCAGTGACGCGACTACACCGCAGGCAGCTTCGGACTCGGACCGTTCAGGGTGGGTTCTCGCCCTCGTTGCGATCGCCGGGATCGGCATCGTGGCCGCCACCGCGCTCGTGATCCGCCGCCTCCGCCGCGGATGAGGACTCGCAGCATCTCCCTGGCGACGACGAGCTCGGTCGATGCTCCGCCTACGATCGGCCCGTGGATCGCACCCCTTTGAACGATGCCGTCGACGGATGGTTGGCGGACGGGCCGTTGAGCCTCGAGGAGCTCGCTGCTCGCGCGGTCAAGGCTGGTTTGCTGTCGGCCGATGTCGACGACGAGGGCTTCGAGCCCGAGGACCAGATCGCCGACCTGCTCGACATGTCCGACGCCTACTGGACGAGGCAGACCGACGCCGACGACGAGGTCGTGGTGCTGGCCAGCACGTTCGTCGAGACCGGGATGACCTTCACCCACCGGGTGACAGCAGACGAGCTCGATGCCGGGGCCGTCGACGAGATGCCCGACCTGTCGGTGCTCTTGTGGAACGTCGAGGACGGACTGCCGCTCGACGACGGCACTGGCAGGGTGACGGTCGACTTCACCGAGATCACCGCGCCGCGCCTCGTGGGTCCGGAGAACTGGTTGGGGGCGGCGGGGCGTGGCGATCTCCTGGCGTTCTCCCGCACCGACGGCGTGTTGTCGGTGGAGGTCATCGAGGACGAGGACGGGATCGGCGACGGGGGCGCCGAGTCCGAGGCGCTCCACGACGCGGCCTTGCGCTGGATCGGCGACGGGCATGGCGAGGACGAGGTGCCGTTGGTCATGGATGCGATGGCAGGCAACCAGTCGTTGTTCCGCGAGCCCGTCCCACCGATCGGCGAGCTGCTCGGCGTCGCCGGACTCGAGAACCGCGGACCCGAGTGGGGATGGGTTGGAGAACAGTGGCTGACCCGGCAGGAGCGCTACCGGAACAACAGCTACACCTCGATCGGCCAGCTCTACCGATTCGACCTCTGCTGCGACCGCGCCTTCGCCCGCGTGGCCGATGCATTCACCGCGTACCTCACCGCTGGGGAGGTGGACAACGGGCGAGCGTTGGCCGACGACCTCGCCCACGGGTCGGTGGCCGCTGCGTTCGTGTACGCCAATCGCACCGCACCGGAGGTCGTCGCCGGCTTCGCCCGAGTTGCGGCCGCCTCGGCCAGCGGTCGTCACACGGCCCCCGCGCAGGCTCTGCTCGGGTTGGTGAGCCTCTCGGCGTGCGACCCGGTGCAGGCGGTCGAGGCCCTGGAGGACGCCCTGCGGGCCGACCCCGACCTCGAGATCGCCGCCGGGGCGTTGGCCGAGCTCGAGCTCGACCGCGGCAACCTCTCGCGCGCCCACAGCCTGGCGGTGCGCGGCGCCGCCGACCCCACCATGGTCGACGGGATCGAGAAGGAGCGGGCACGCCGGGCCGCACTCCAGCCATCGGCGGGCCGCAACGATCCGTGTCCGTGCGGCTCGGGCAGGAAGTTCAAGAAGTGCTGCGCCGGCGGAGTTGCACTCCCTCTCACCGAGCGCGTGTCGCTGATGCTGGTTCGCCTGAGTCACTTCGCCGCCAGTCCGGAGGGACACTCCACGATGGTCGCGCTGGCCCTGTCGGCCGCCGACGGCCACGACGACCTCGCCGAAGGTGTCATCCGGTTCGTCCGCGAGCCGTTCCTGCTCGACATCTCCATCCACGAGGGAGGCCTGGGCGAGCGGTACGCCGACCAGCGCCGGCTGCTGCTCCCCGACGACGAGGCAGCGCTGCTCGACGCCGTGCTCGACGAACCCCGGCGGCTGTGGGAGATCACCGAGGGTACGCCGGGCGAGTCGACGACCCTGCGCGACACCGGCTCCGGCGATGTGGTGACCGTGGCCGAGCTCAGCGGCAAGCCTCGCCAGCCGGGGGAGCTGATGCTCGCTCGGGTGACGACGGTCGACGGCGCAGCCATGCTGCTGGGTGTTCCGGTGATCGTGCCGCTCCGGGAGCGTGCTCGGATGTTGCACCTGTTGGACGGATCGCTCGACGCCGAGGACCTCGCCATGTGGTTCGGCTCGCAGTCCCTCCCGCCCCGCCTGACGAACCGCGACGGCGACGAGATGGCGCTGCGCCGCACGGCGTGCGAGGTGGCCGACGACCACGACACGGTGGTCGCCGTTCTCGACGGGGTGTACGAGCGGCAGGACGATGAACTGGTCTGGCACGAGACCGCCGTGGCGGATGGCCACGACACGGTCATCCGGGGGACGCTCAGATTCGACGGTCCGCTCCTGGTCGTGGAGTCCAACTCGCACGAGCGCCAGGACCGCATCCTGTCGACCATCGGCGAGCTGTTCGACCTCGCCATCGTCGACGACGCGGAGCTCGACGCGTTCCACCTCGACCTCGACGAGGAGGATCCCGACGGCGGCGGTCCGCTCGACGTGGAGGACATGCCCGACGAGATGAAGGCAGTGCTGGAGAGCACCATCGCCGGGTACGAGCGGCGGTGGGTCGACGAGTCGATCCCCGCCCTCGACGGCATCACCCCCCGAGAAGCGCTCGACGACCCGACACGGCGCGAGGACCTCTTCGCTCTGCTCCGAGAGATGCGGTCGCTGACGCCACCCGAGGGCGCCGTGGGGATGTCGGTCGATCGCCTCGAGCGATTGCTCGGGATCGATCACGACTGAGGCGACCGGTCCTGGGAGGATGAGGCGTCGAGAGGAGACGCCCATGTCGCTCGTGCGTACCGCTGGAGAGTCGAAGGTCCGGATGCTGCTGCGCTGGATGCTGGGCGGCGCCCTGCTCGTCGCCGGCACCGGCCACCTGACGACCGCCCGCGAGGAGTTCCAGGCCCAGGTACCCGACTGGTTCCCGCTCGACGAGGACCTGGTCGTGGTCGGCTCCGGCGTGGTCGAGCTGGCGCTCGGGGCGGCATTGATCGGCCTGCCCCGCCACCGGGTGATCGTCGGCACCGTGGCGGCGGCGTTCTTCGTGGTGGTCTTCCCCGGCAACATCGGCCAGTGGTTGGAGGGCACCGACGGGTTCGGGCTCGACACCGACCGCAAGCGGTTGGCCCGGCTGTTCTTCCAGCCCGTGCTCGTGGCCTGGGCGCTCAGCTCCACCGACGCCTGGCGGGCCTGGCGTGCCGGCACCTGGCCGCACCCGCCCACCCGGATCGACCTCAGTCCGACCGGTCGGGTCCGAACCAAGAGGAGCCGCTGAGCTCGTCCCACCCGGCAGGGTCGGCGAGCGCCCGCTCGATCTCGCGGTGCCGGAACCTGCCGGTGGAGCTCCATCCCCGGTCGCCGAGGACCCTGATCTCGCGCCCGCTGTGCCGGAGGCGCCGGTACCGGCCCGAGATGAGGGCGACGATGTACTCGTCGACCCGGTCGATCTCATCCTGCGAGCCGTGATCGCACGAGTCGCACCCGCAGTTGGGCACGGCGACGACGAAGACCCGCGTCGTCGTCACCGCCCAGACGGCTGCGCGCGACGACGAGCGGAAGGGCGGTTGGGTCACGAGGCGTCACGAGGTCGGTGCGTGTCACCATCGTGCCGGGGGGCTCGCTCCACAAGATGTCGGCGTTGCGCTCGACGGTGGCCAGGCCGTCCTCCTGAAGGGCGACAACCCACGCATCGGCCCGTGCGCCCAGGATCCGCCACTTCTCGGGATTCGTCACCCGCGAGTCCTCGTCGTCACGCCGCTCGCGCATGGGATCGGGCCCCTGCCAATGCGGCGTGTCGCGTGCGGTGATGGCGAAGGCGGCATCGACCGCAGTGAGCAACTCGGCGGGGATCACCACGCCACATCATGCCCATCGGCATGCCGAATTCGGATGGAGCTCGCTGGATGTGCGGCCGTTTCCACCTGGGGAGGATGAGAGGCGAGTTTGCGCGACGGGGTGCAAGTGATCCGTACCGTACAGTTCCGCTCCGGTTCCTCGATGCCGTGGGCCGTCGGAGTGAGGTGGAGCGCTGACGGCGATGAGCTCGTGGCGAGCGCCTCGTCGGTCAGAGAGAGTGGGACGACCCTGACAGGAGGACCCCCATGTCAAAGGTGCTCTATTCGCCGACCATGTCGCTCGACAGCTTGGTCGACGAGATCCACATGAGGGTGGTGCGGTGATGTCCGCGATGCCGACGGAGGTGGTGAGGGCGGCGTTCGACGCCTACCAGGCTCAGGACGCCGAGGCGATGGCCGCGCTGATCGCCGACGACTTCACCTTCACCAGCCCGCAGGACAACCACATCGACAAGGACGCGTTCATGGACCGGTGCTTCCCGACCGCCGAACGCCTGGTCAGCCAGGAGATGCTCGAGCTCGTGGCGGCCGGCGCCGACGGCGTCTTCATCCTCTACGAGTACGAGCTGAAGACCGGCGACCGGCCGCAACACCGAGTTCATCCGGGTCGTCGACGGCAAGCTCGTCGAGACCCAGGTGTTCTTCGGCGGCCGGGTATAGGGGCGTCTCGGTCCGCCGGCCTCACTACTGGCGGCGCAACATCTCGTTGAGACGGGCTGCTTGGCACATCTGATGGTCGCGCTCGGCGAGGTTGGGGGCGTTGCGGGAGGCGTCGGCGTAGAGGCGCGCCGCCAGCTCGAGCTCGCCGTTCTTCTCGTGGAGGTAGGCAGCGACCGCCTCGTGGCGCGGGATGTGCTCGTCGACCTGGGCGAGTGCCGCCAGCCCCGCGAGCGCCCCGTCGGCTTCGCCCACCGCGACCGCACGGTTGAGCCGGACGACAGGGGTGTCGGCGAACCGCAGCAGCTCGTCGTACCACTCCACGATCTGCGTCCAGTCGGTGTCCTGGACGCGCTCGGCATCGGCGTGGAGCGCAGCGATCGCCGCCTGGACCTGGTACTCGCCGGGCCGGTCCCGGCCGAGGGCCGCCTGCAGGATGACGACTCCCTCGGCGATGAGCTCGGTGTCCCACAGGCTCCGGTCCTGGTCGGCGAGCGGCACGATCCGACCGTCGGGTCCGGAGCGACTGCGGCGGCGCGCGTGGTGCAGCAACATCAGGGCGAGCAGCCCGTGGACCTCAGGGTCGTTCGCCGACGTCGCCAGCTGCCGGGTCAGGCGGATCGCCTCGGCGGCGAGGTCGACGTCGCCCGAGTAGCCCTCGTTGAAGATGAGGTAGAGCACCCGCATCACGGTGCGCACATCGCCCGGCCGATCGAGACCGGACCGGCCGATGGTGCGCTTGGCCCGACTGATGCGCTGCGCCATGGTGCTCTCCGGCACGAGGTACGCCTGAGCGATCTGGCGGGTGGTGAGGCCACCGAGTGCACGGAGGGTGAGCGCCACCGCCGACGATGGGGTCAAGTCGGGGTGCGCCGCCAGGAAGTAGAGGTGCAGCGTGTCGTCGGCGCTCGGCACCACCCCGGTGGGCGGTTCGGCATCGACTCGGGCCTCACGGTCTCGACGCGACGCCTCGGACCGCGCCAAGTCGAGGAACGCTCGCCAGGCGACGGTGATCAGCCAGCCCTTCGGATCGGACGGCGGGTCCTGCTCCCATGCCGGGACGGCCCGGATGAGCGCCTCCTGCACCGCGTCCTCGGCCGTCGCGAAGTCGGCTCCGCGACGGACGAGGACGCTCAGGACCTGGGGGACGAGCTCACGGAGCTCGACGTCGTCCATGGTCAGTCGGTGACCGTCGGCGGCGCCGCGAGGAACGGCCGGACCTCCAGCCACTCGTGGATCGGCTCGCCGCCGGCGCCGGGGGCGGCCGACAGCTCGCCGGCGAGCTCGACCGCTCGCTCCTGGCTGTCGACGTCGATGATCATCCAGCCGGCGATGAGGTCCTTCGTCTCCGCGAACGGGCCGTCGGTGACCGGCGGTCCGTCACCGTCGGATCGAACCCACAGGCCGTCGGGTGACAGCGCCTGCCCGTCGACGAACTCACCGGTGCCCTCGAGGCGGGTGGCGAAGTCGGACATGAACTGGATGTGCGCCTCGACCTCGTCGGGCGTCCACTGGTCCATCGGGATGTGGTTGACCGCCGCCGGCGCGCCTCGGTAGTGCTTGAGCAACAGGTACTTGGCCATGGTGTTCTCCTTGTCGGACGGCGACCCCGGTGGCTGCCGTCACCCTGGGACGGAGCAGACATCCAGTTCTCGACATGCCAGCAGAGATTTCTACACTTGCCTCCGGCGTTGACCGGTGTCCCAGTGGCTGTAGTCAGATGGTACGTTGATAGGATGAGTGGGACGTACAAGGTCATGATGGGCGACCGCGGGCGGCTGGTCGTGCCGGCGCCTGTCCGCGAGGAGGCGGGACTCTCCGAGGGGACGCCCCTGATGCTGATGGCCACACCGTCGGGGATCGTCGTCATGACCCGCGAACAGCTGAAGGCGCGCGTGCGAGCCGAGCTCGCGGGGACCGACCTGGTCGATGCGCTTCTTGCCGAGCGACGCATTGTCGCCGCGGACGAGGGCGCGGCATGACGACGGTCGTCGACGCATCGGCCGTGCTCGCGTTCCTGCAGGGCGAGGTGGGGAGCGACCTCGTCGAATCGCATCTGGTCGCCGGTGCGGCATGCGGGGCGGCCAACTGGTCGGAGGTCGCTCAGAAGGTGAGGGCGGCGGGACGTGACTGGACCCTCGTCCGAGCGCTACTCGAGAGCTATGACCTCGTCGTCGAGCCTGTGGTTCTCGCCGATGCCGAGTGGGCGGCGCAACGTTGGCAGCCCGGCGAGGGTCTCTCGCTCGCGGACCGCCTCTGCCTCGCGCTCGCAGAACGCCTCGACACCGACGTGCTCACCGCCGACCGCTCATGGGGCGATGGCGGACGGATCCACCAACTCCGGAACTGAGCCCCTACCGCTGACCCGGGCCTCGGGGCGATGGTCAGATGAGCGCCGCGATCGAGCCGGTCAGCGTCACCAGTGCGGCCATCGCACCGAGCACCATGAAGGCACTGGCTCGAATCGTTCGGTGCAGCTCGGTGGCGAGGTTGGCCACGTCGACCCGCACCCCACCGATCTCGGTCATCAGACGAGATTCGGCGGCCACGATCTCGCTGCGCAATCTGGTCTCGATGCTCCCGATCTTGGTGTCCAGACGGTGGATCTGGCCGGTGAGCCTGGTGTCAGTGCCGCCGATCTTGGTGTCCAGACGGTCGATCTGGCCGGTGAGCTTGGTGTCCAGACGATCGATCTTGTTGTCCAGGCGCGTCTCCAGATGCAGGAGGTCGTCCTTCGTGGCGACCTGGGCCCATCCGACCGGGGGGAGATGCTCCATCAGCGTGTTCGCCTTGTCGGGCCCGAGGATCTCCTCGAGGCGTTGGTACAGCTCATGTCGGTTCTGCTCGGTGATCGCCATGGTGCGAGTGCTCCGTCGTCGGCGTGTCGTCGAGGGAGCCGTCCGCTCCGAGCGCCTGCGATGGCGATGTGGTGAGCGTAGCGCCGGTACATTCCGGCGATGGCCGGTGACGAGATGCTCGAGTCCCTCATCCACGACGTCGCCGATTGGCCCCAGCCGGGGGTTGGCTTCAAGGACATCACGCCGCTGCTCGCCGACCCGGCGGCGTTCACCGAGGTGATCGACCGCCTCGCCGGCCACTTCATCGACCGCGAGGTCACCAAGGTGGTCGGCATCGAGGCCCGTGGCTTCCTCATCGGCGCCCCCGTCGCGCTGCGTCTCGGCGCCGGGTTCGTGCCGGCCCGCAAGCCGGGCAAGCTGCCCCGGCCCACCGAGACCGTCACCTACGACCTGGAGTACGGCACCGACTCGCTCGAGATCCACACCGACGCCATCGAGCCCGGCGAACAGGTGGCCATCATCGACGATGTCCTCGCCACCGGCGGCACTGCGGCCGCTGCGGTCGAGCTGGTCGAGCGCCTCGGCGGCAACCTGGTGGGCCTCGGCTTCGTCATCGAGCTGGGGTTCCTCGGCGGCGCCGCCCGCATCGCGGGAGCCGCGCACACGTCGCTCGTCACCTACCGTTGATGGGCGAACCGCTCGTGGTCATCGCGCTGCGACAGGAGGCGCTCTACGTCGAGGGTGTCGACCTGGTGATCACCGGCATCGGCAAGGTGGCCGCCGCGGTGGCCGTGAGCCGGGCCGTCGCCGAACGCCAACCGTCGCTCGTGCTCAACGTCGGCACCGCCGGCGCCCTGCACGACCATCTCAACGGAGCGCACGTCGTGGGCCGGGTGATCGAACACGACGTCGACCACGCCGCGCTCGGTGCCCTCATCGGCGAACCGATCAGCGGCGAGGTGGTGCTCGACCCGAACGAGGACATCACGCTCGCCACCGGCGACGCCTTCGTGTCGAGCGAGGTGCACCGCCAGGCCCTCGCCGCCCGTGCCCACCTGGTCGACATGGAGGGCTACGCCATCGCCCGGGCGTGCCAGCAGGCGGACGTGCCGTTGCGCATGGTGAAGGTGGTCTCCGATACCGCGTCAGCGGATGCGGCCAGCTCGTGGCAGGGTCGCATGGACGATCTCGCCCGCCAGATCGCCGCCGCAGTGACCGCCCACCTCTGAGCGAGGCCCCGACGGTTGATCGCGCGGCACCCGGTCGAGCACGCTGAGGCGCATGGCTGGGCTCTTTCGCATCGCTCGCAACCCCGACGAGCTGTCGACGTTGCCCTACGTGCTGTGGGTCCCGGTCGGGCCCGCCCCGTTGGTGCTGAAGGCCAAGGACGTGTGGCCCCGGACCGCGAAGGTCTACTGCCATCGTGGCGAGTGGCCCGACGACGCCGACATCGTCGAGGAGACGCCCGTGCGCTCGTGTGTGCGCCGCGGCGTCGCCATCGACCTCGTGCTCGATCGCTACCGGGAGAACCGCTCGCAGTTCGTGCTCACCACGCTGAAGGGCGGCCGCGAGGGCATCTTCTGGCAGACGGCGAAGACGACTCGCAAGACCCGTCCCGGCATGCGGCTGCCCACCAAGCGCAGCGCCGCCGGTGTCCTGCCGATCGTGGTCGACACCCGCGAGCGCTACGCGTGGAAGTTCGAGCGCCAACAGGCGTCGCTCACGAAGCGGGCGCTCACGGTCGGCGACTACGCGGTGGAGTCAGACGGCGAGGTCGTGGGTGTGGTCGAGCGCAAGAAGCTCACCGAGCTGGCCGGCAACGTCGTCGACGGCAGCCTGCTCGTGATGCTCGGCGAGCTGTCGGTGGCCCGCCGCGCCGCCATCGTCGTCGAGGACCGTTGGGCCGATGTCTTCCGCCTCCAGCACGTGTCGCCGGCGATGGTGGCCGAGATGCTCGCCGCTGCTCAGGTGCGCTACCCGAACGTGCCGATCGTGTTCTGCGAGAACCGTCCACTCGCCCAGGAGTGGGCCTACCGGTTCCTCGGCGCCGCCGCGGCCTACGCCGACGAAGAAGCGGTGGACCTCTAGCTGCGCGCGATGGTGACCGTCGGTTCGGCGGAGGTATCGAGCAACTCCAGCAGCCGATGACCCTCGGCCTCGATCTCCTCGGCCTGGTGGTCGTCGAGCGGCTCGAGCGGCTCGACGGAGAGCACCGCTGAGTCGCCCCGCGATGCATGCCGCCACACCGCCCGCACCTCGCCGTCGACGAGCACCGTGCTGGGCACGACCCCGTTGGGGGTCGCCAGCGCACGGCGGCGATGGGCGTCGGCGACGACGAAGCTGCGGTCGGCGTGCGAGCGCAGCAGGTTGTCGTAGTCGGGGAGGAACCGGATGGGCGCAGGCGTGGACGGATCCGGGCGTGGCGCGTCGGGCAGGTCGTAGAGCTGGCGGCCGTCCTCGGTGGTGAACAGCACCAGCTGGTCGCGCAGCCCGTCGACGACCGGTGCGAGCCGGGTGAGGCCGCACCAGGTCTGCAGGTCCTGCACCGTGGCCGGTCCGTAGGCCGCGAAGTAGCGCTGCGCCATCGCCGCCAGGTCGGGACGACGCGAGAGCGGTCGGTCGAGCCACTGTTCGAGGGTGGCGTAGGCGGTGCCGCCGGTACGGCCCCACACCGCCCGCGGTGGCGTCTGCACCAGCGGCACCCGGTTTCGAGCCCCGTGCCCCAGTGCAGCCGGTGGCCGGTCGGCGAAGCGCGTGGCCAGCGCGACCCCGAGCGCACGCGGGCTCAACGGTTCGTCGGCCAGCACCTCGTGGGTGGCCCGGGCAAGCTCGTCGAGGTCGATGCCCGCCAGCCCGGCAGCATGGCTGGCGTTGGTGGCGATGTCCTTGTCGAGCAGCGGTTGGACGAGCGGCCGCAGCTCACACGCATCCGCCGCGCTCACCAGGTGGATGGTGCCGCGCATGACGACGATGCGCACCAGCTCACGATCGAGGAGGGCCTGGCCCAGGCGGTGTGGGTCGAAGCGCTCGATCCGAGACCACACGCTGACGTAGGGCGACCACGGCGCCTGGGCCTGTAGCCCCACCAGGCGCTCGACGGCCCCGACCACGTCGAGGTCGTGGCGGTGCAGCAGCATCTGGCGGGCGAGGAGCGCCCGGTTGCGGGCTCGGCCTGACACGACCGGGCCGGAGGGGGAGCGACGCGAGGAACCAGGTGAACCAGAGGCCATGCGCCTACGGTACGGACCACTGCGGCCACGATCTGGCCGCATCGATCTGGCCGCAACGACTGGGCGGCGTGGATCAACCGGCGCCGGTGCGGCCGTGCTTCCAGTAGCCCCGGATCACCGTCTGGCTGCGGGGCAGTCCCCGCTCCTTCGACAGCAGGTTGCGCAGCCGCTGCACACCGGCCGCCTCGCCTGCGGCCCACACCCGCACGCCGTCGGGCGTGGACAGGCCCTCGACCTCGCGCAGCATCGCCGAGCCTGGAGCGTCGTCGGCGCCGAGGTCGCACCAGCGCACGTCAGCTCCCGGGTGCGCTGGCAGGTCGATCCGGGCGGCGGTGTCGCCGACCTCGACGATCACGTCGATGTGGGCATGCTGGGGCAACACACCGAGGAGCTGGCCGATGGCCGGCAGTGCCGACTCGTCACCCACGACGAGGAACCGCTCGGCATCGGGGTCGACCTCATAGCCCCGGCCCGGTCCCGACACCGCCACCTGGTCGCCCACCGGCTGCGCCGCCGCCCACGTCGACAGCGCGCCCTCGCCGTGCAGCACCACATCGACCTCGACCGACCCGACGGCGGCGTCGACCGCCAGGGGAGTGAGCGTGCGGATCGGCGGCCGGGCGCCGTCGGCGAAGCGGAACTCGTTGCCGTCCCACTCGGGTACCTCGAGCGACGTGCCGACCCCGCCGCGGGGTAGCAGCAACCGCAAGCTGGCGGCGGGCTCGTCGACCTCGAAGCCGACCAGCTCCGGTCCGGTCAGCGTGATCGTCGCCAGACGGGGCGTACGCAGCGCCACCTCGGTGACGACCGCGCGGCGGAAGTCGGGCGGCGGGCGGCGGAGGCGGACGACATCGCTCATCGGCCCAGTGTGGACCGCCCCAGCCACGAGCACGCCACCTCTGGCACACTGGCGCGAGCCGGCCTGGGGGACACGTCGGCCCAGCGCGCAGTGCACAACAGGGGGAGAGCGACATGTCCACGATCGAGGACGGGATGCTGCGGGGACCAGCCCGGCGGCCCATCAACGCCCACCAAGAAGCGCCCAACAGCATCCACAACGACGAGGTGGCCGGCTCGCTCGGCTTCCGGGGCGGCACCGTCGCCGGCTCGATCCACATGGACCAGTTCCCACCCCTGCTCGTGCAGGCGTTCGGCCAACGGTGGTTCGAGACCGGCTCGCTGTCGCTCCAGTTCCGCAACGCCACCACCAGCGGCGAAGAGGTGTCACCGCTCCTCGGCGACCCCGGAGCATCCGACGACGTGCAGGTGCCGGCCCGCATGCTGCGCGACGACGGCCTCCTCGTGGCCGAGGGCACCGCGTCGATCGGCAACCCGAGCGAGCAGTCGCACCTCCACAGCATCGACCTGCGCCCGAGTGATCCGTCGGAGCTGAAGATGTTCCCGCACCTCGCCATCGGCGAGGTGATCATGGAGCACGAGGGCTCGGTGGCATCGGCCGACGCCATTGGCCGCGCCGACAAGGGCCTCATCACCGAGCCGATGGGCTGGTACCTGGGCGACTCGCCATGGGGCGGCCCCATCGCCGGCCCGTCCCAGGTCATCGGGCTGCTGTGGCGCCGCACCACCGGCGTGCTCACCGCCTCGACCGGCGGGGCGGTCGGCCTCTTCGGCGCCATCGAGGTGCGCCACCTCAACGGTCCGGTGATGGCCGACACCACCTACCAGGTGGAGAGCAGGGTGGTCGCCCCGGGCGCCAGCCCCAAGACCGAGTACGTGTGGTTCGACAGCACCGCCAGCGACGACACCGGCACCCCCATCGCCACCATGCGCATGCAGCTGCGGTGGATGAAGGCCTCGTCGAGCCTCTTCAGCTGACGTTCGATCAGGATGGTGGGACGAGGAGCTCGCAGAGCGTGCCAGGGGCCGTCGCCAGCCGCTGGTCGAGCGTGGCCAGCGGCGCGTCGACCAGTTCGGCGACCGCCACGTACCAGGCGTCGTGCGCGGTGAGGTTGTGGCGCAGCTCCCACACCCGCTCGGCGCAGACCTCGTAGGAGAAGAGCTCGACGCGGAGATCCTGGAGATCGGCGTGGGCCAGCGAGGCGACGTCGCTCGACACATCGCCGACCATGGCGGCCCGGCGCAACACGTTGGCCGTCTCGACGTGCACGACGTGGGGCGCGACGAGCGCTCGACCCGCGGTGACCTCCTCGGCCCAAAGTCCGCTGGGCCCGCTGTCGACCAGCAGAGCCACGAGGACCGACGCGTCGACGACGAGGGTCACCGCCGATCGGCGTCGCGGTGGGTGAGGATCGCCTCTGCTGGCAGGCGGCTGCCGGTGCGTGCCTTGCGGGCCGCGATCCTGGTTGCCAGGGCCGCAGGGTCAGGCCGCCGCGCCAGCTCGATGAGCTGCATCCGCAGGTACTCCTGGAGCGATCGACCGGTGGCGGCCGCTCGTCCGGCGAGCTCGTCGCGCGCCTCGTCGGGCACATCGCGGATGGTGATCGAGGCCATACATGCAGACTACTGCGAACAGCAGTGATCTACTGCGACGGCTCCGTTGCAGATCGGGGATGGCGCATCTGCCGAATTTGTCGTATCACGGTCAGTGGAGGCGACTCATCTACAGAGTCCGTCAGCGCGGGGGAGGTGAGATCGGTGTGAGTCCTGTCCGGCTCAACCTCTTGCGCGGCTTCGAGTTGGTGGTCGACGGAGTCGTCGTCGACATCCCCTCGAGCGCCCAGCGGGTGGTCGCCTACCTGGCGCTGCAGCCGCGCCCGCAACTGCGCACCTCGGTGGCGTCCTCGCTCTGGATCGACCTCACCGACGAGCGGGCCGGCGCCAACCTGCGTTCGGCCCTGTGGAAGCTGCGTGACCTCCGCGACCAGGTCATCACCGCCCGGGCGAACCACCTCAGCCTGGGCGCCGACGTGAACGTCGACGTCACCGCGGTGGTGCGCGACGCCCGCGACCTCCTCGACGACGACACCGCGCACTCCGAGCTCGATCTGCGTGGCCACGACCTGCACCTCCTGTCGGCCGACCTGCTGCCCGAGTGGGACGAGGACTGGATCCTGTTCGAGCGCGAGCGCATCCGACAGCTGCGCGTCCACGCCATCGAGGCCCTCAGCCGCCGCTTGTCGCGTGCGGGTCGCCATGTCGACGCCATCGAGGCCGGTCTGTGCGCGGTTGCGGCCGATCCCCTCCGGGAGAGCGCGCAACGGGTGCTCATCGAGGCCCACGTCGCCGAGGGGAACCTGGCCGACGCCCGCCGCCAGTACGTCACTTTCGGCCGAGTCCTCTGGGAGGCGCTCGGCATCGTGCCGTCGGCCGCGCTCGGCCGGCTCGTCGGGATCTCAGACAGCGAGCGGGGCGCCATCGACCAGCGCGAGCAGCTCCGCTGACGGACGCAGGCGCGGGTCGCAGGCGATCCGCTCGCGGTAGCCGTCGAGCGTGCGCCGGGCCTCCCACTCGTTGCCCTCGGCCAGGTGGGCCTCGATGAGCACGCGGTGGGCGCTCTCGCGCAGCGGATCCATCGACATGGCGGTGAGGGCCGACTGGATCGCCGCGGAGATGTCGCCGGCGGCGAGCGAGGCGGCAGCCCGCGCCTCGATCCCGCGCACGCACAGCTGACGCAAGCGTTCGCGCTCGATGGTGAGCCACTCGTCGTACCAGTCGGGCAGCAGATCGCTCAGCAACGACTGGAATGGCAGCGTCCGCTCGAGGCCCCCGTCGTCGTCGCCCATCGTGAGGGCATCGACCCCGTGGTGCGCGTCGACCCACACGTCATCGCGCAGGCGCAGCCGCGACGCACCGTCGCCGACCAACTTCACCGGCAGGCGGCGCAGGCGCCACAGGGCCGACCGCAGGTTGGCGCGCGCCCGCTCCTCGGTGGTGTCGGGCCACAGCTGAAGGGCGGCGAACTCGCGCTCGACCCCACGAGGCGCCAGCGCCACGAACGCCAGGAGGCGCTGCATCGCCGGCTGGAGACCCTCGATCGAGACGCCGTCGACGGTGACCTCGAAGCCGCCGATCAGGTGCAGCCGCACGTCGTGCATGGTGTTCCTCCACATCGATCCGAGTTGGTTCTCGCATCGTGAAGGGGCTGCGACTCGACGGAGTCACCCGTCGCGCTGCGGTGGCGTCGCGTCGGCGTCGCGGCTGGGCCCCGGGTCGGGGTCGTGGTCGCCGTCGGCGAACGCCTCCACCTCGTCGCGCACCGCGTCGACGATGTGCTCCACGCCTGCCAGCACGTGGCCGGTGGCGTCGTGCTCGGACAGAACTCGGGCCCGCACGAGGTCGTCGTGGCCCTCCATCCAGAGCCGCAGCACAACCACGCCGTCGCGGGTGGCGCCCTCGCTCATCCCGTCGCCCGCTCGAAGTAGCCGGTGCTCGGAACCAGGTCGACCTCCGTCCGGAGCGTCGGCTCGGGGGCGGGCATGGGACTGGGGAGGGGGAAGTGGGTGATGCCCCGATGGTCGACCGACGAGCCGGGGGCCAGCGCGGTGCCGACGCCCGAGACCGACAGCTCCGGGTGCGACAGCGACACGTGGAGCCCGATGTCGCCGGGGCTCACGGCCACGTGCATGCCGCGGGTGGTGCTGGCCACGACAGGATGTCCCGGCACGATGTCGTCGGCCAGCGACCAGATCGTGTGCCACGTCTCGTCGAGGTGGGCCGCGTCGGCCAGCGGGTCGTGCCCACGCGCCAAGGTGAGACCGGTGCCGGCAACCAGCGCGACCACCAGCGCACCCGCTCCCACGGCGGTGGAGCGTCCGGGCGCGCCCGGCACCAGCCACGCCTCGGCCGCGACGACTCCGGCCGCCGCCTGCACCAGGCACATCACCCTCGCCACCGGCACCCCGAGGCGCACCGGCCGCTCGTCGCCACGCAGCGCTTCGCACCCGAAGCGCAGGAGCGCGTAGCCCACCAGGAACCAGACCGTCGCCCGACCGGCCGGACCACCGGCGGCCACCAGCAACACCCCGATCACACCGATCCCCACCAGCCCGGCCGCCTCGATGAGCTGCACGGGAAGGAGGCGCCGGTCGGTCAGCCGCGGTGCGAGCCCGTGCTCGGGGCCGTAGCGCAGCCCGACCGCGGCGGGCACGCCGTGGCAGCACCCCACTGTGGCGCAGCCGAGGCGACCGAACGCGAGGAACCAGCACAACGCCACGGCCATGGCGTCGAGGCCAGCGACGATCGGCCCGCCCGACGCCCACAGATAGGCCACCACCAGGCCGAGCGCCACCCACACGTACTCGATGAGCACCAGGGTCTCGCTGCCGGTGATGGCTCGCCGCAGCAGCCCCCACCCGAAGAAGGAGAGGCCGGCCACCGCGGACATGCCGAGGGCGGTCACGAGCGGCAGGCCTCCGACGAGGGCGACGAGCACCATCGACGTCACCCCCAGCTGGAAGCCCACGATCCCGAGCGATCGGAACGCCGGGAGCCGCCGGGCCCCGATGTCGACAGTGAGCCGCGGGATGCGGTCGAGCCATCCGTTCACCGCCCCAGCGTCCCGGTGCGACGTCACGGTCGCGTCACCGTCGAAGCGCTCGAGGAGGCCTGCTGGTCCAACCTCGGCCGCGCCGCCCGGCAACGAAGGCGCGACGCCATGTGAGAGATCCGCTCGGCTCCTGCCAGACCTTCGCATCGACACGTTCGCTCGCCGGGTCGCCGACGTGTCCGGTCGGGTCGCCTTCGTCGTGGAGGAGGAGGGGGCAGTCGTTGCCCCTCCCGGCTCCGTCCGGAGCGCCGATGGGGTGGGCGGGCGCCCTCGTCGTCGTGGATACCGAGAGGCTGTCCGGGGGCACCACCACCGTGTCGGTTCGTCCAGCGTGTCGTCGATGGCTGTCACACTCCCTCGGTAGGTTCGACATCGTGACGCAATCGCTTCCGCTTCGACTCGACCTGCCGCCAGACGATGCGACGGTGGTGCTTCGGCTGGCGTCATGAGCCGCGACAACATTCGCTCACCAGCGTCCGCAGGTGTTCCAGATCGTGACGCCGGCGCGTTTGCGGGACCGGGCGTTCGGGCGGGTGCGGCTCACGTTCGTCACCGTTGGCGACATCTCGATGCGGCCGACGGTGACGCGCAACACCCCCACGGGAACGCTGCGCGTCTCGACCCCCGAGGTGACGCTGCTCGACCTCGTCTCCATACCCCTACGTGGTGGAGGGCTCTCCAATGTGGCCACGATCGCCGGGGAGATGCTCGAGGAAGGCGCACTCGACGTGCAGGCTCTTGCCGAAGTGGCCGAGCAGTACCCGGCTGCGGTCGTGCAACGGACCGGCTTCTTGTTGGAGCACGTCGCTGGGATCGTCGATGTCGAGGTCGCCCTCGAAGACCTCCATACAGTGGCGCTGCAGCGGACCACCCGAACTCGGCTGCGCCCGAGCGGACCCACGGGACCGCTCGACGAACGGTGGAACGTGATCGTGAACACCCAGATCGAGCCCGACCTGTGACGCCGCCCCCAATCCAGATGCCACGCTGTCGGTCTGTCCTCGTTGGATCCAACCGGAGTGAGCGATGGAGCCCCTGAACCTGCGAGCTCGCGAGGTCCCGGCCGTTCTCGCGGTCGTGCGTCTTGGCACGGTCACGCTGGAGGATGCGGCACTGGCCAGGAGCGTCGCGGAGTGCCACGAGCGTTGGGGGATGTGGGGGTTCTCGGTCTTGGAGGTACCGGACGGGGACTACGCAGCGCTCGCTCGCCTGAGGCCGATCGTTGCCACTCGACGCCGCCTTCTCGTCGCCAGTGGTCCAGCCCTCGTGGCCGCCGGCTTCCCGCTGCTGCCGACGCTCGAGCACCCTCACTGGACGGTCGTGCTGTCCGAGCCATCGCCTGGCCAGTTCGCCAGGGTGCGTGCGCTCTTCGACGGGCCGATCGACAACCCGGCGTGGACACGGCCGACATGAGTCGTAGCATTGTGACCGTGAGCGATCCCTACGACCTCTGGTACGACGCGACGACCGTCGATGGTCACCTTGCTGTGACGTGCTGGATCTCGCACGGGCCGCGCGCCGATGACCCTCGGTTCAATCCGCAGCCCGGAGACGTGGTGGTCGTCGGCGACGACGAGGAGGAGCCGCTCGCGGCTCGCGTCGTGAGCCGCGATGGTGACCGCGTGACCGTCCAGGTTGCCATCGCCGCCGGTGCGTCCGCCGTCGCGTAGCGGTACCGGCTGGGACAGAGCACCACGGGATGGGACGGCTCGGCGAGAGTGTCTTCGCTGTGCCAGAAGTTGTGCCAGAGACACCCGATCGACGGGCCAACACCGTCGCCGACCTGGGCGTCTGCCAGTCGTCCATCGGCGGGAGCATCACCTTGCCAAGGTGAGGGTCGCCGGTTCGAATCCGGTCGTCCGCTCGTCGTTTTTGACCTGGGGTTTCGCGGCATGGGCGGGCTCGATGGGGGTCTCGTGCGACACCTCCCATACCAACGTCGTGCCCTGGTTCAGCCGCAACAAGGGTCGAGCAGGATCTGATGCGGATCATCGACGACCCGCTACCGCTGCTTCGATGGCCGTCGAGGTCACGCCACGTCGGACGGAGCCCCACGGGTAGCATCAGCGCATGAGTCGCCTCGAACGGATCACCACGGACCCGGAGGTCTGCCATGGGCAGCCAACCGTCCGCGGGTTGCGCTACCCCGTCGAGATGTTGCTCGAGTTGCTCGCCTCGGGCATGACGACCGATCAGATCCTGGCTGACTACGCCGACCTCGAAGCTGACGACGTGTATGCCGCATTGGAATACGGGGCGCTGACCGCCGGCGCTCGCCAGGTCATCCCGCTGCGAGCCGGGTGAAGCTCCTCGTCGACGCCCAGCTTCCCGCTCGGCTCGCTCGCCATCTCGCAGCCGCTGGTCATGACGTCGTGCACACCGTCGACCTCCCCGGCGGCAACCGGACCCCCGACGAGGAGATCGCCCGGCGTGCTGACGCTGAGGACCGCATCGTCGTGAGCAAGGACCGGGACTTCCGCGATGGTCACCTCTTGCGCGGATCGCCGGTCCGGCTCCTCATCGTCGCCACCGGCAACATCACCAACGATGGTCTTCTGGATCTGTTGACGACCCACCTCGATGCCATCGTCGATGCATTTGGCCAGTCGTCGTTCGTCGAACTCGGTCCCGACAACCTCGTCATCCATCGCGACCGGCCCTCGCCGGCGCGACCACCCGGCGAGTAGCCCCGCCGCGGGCAGACGCCGATCCGTCGGATCGATGACCCGTAGCATTGAGGCCGTGAGCACCGCCTAAGACCTCTGGTACGACGCGACGACCGTCGACGGTCATCTCGACGTGACGTGCTGGATCCCGCACGGACCGCGTGCCGATGACCCTGCGTTCGATCCGCAGCCCGGAGACCGGGTGCTCGTCGGTGACGACGAGGAGAAGCCGCTGCCGGTTCGCGTCGTGAGCCGCGATGGCGACCCGTGACCCTACAGGTGGCCATCGCCGGCGCCACTGCCGTCGCGTAGCGGCACGAGTTGGTTTCGGCGGTACAGGACAGGACGGGCCCCGGAGCCGGTGACGCCGTGGTGACGGTGGGCTCCGAGAGTGGCGTCGTGGCCAACTCCACCTCCATCGCGGCTGTCGGGCTCAGCCTTCGTGAGCTGCTGAACCGGTCCTTCGCCGAGCTCGATGCGCTCGATGCGAACGCCTTCCGCGCGCTGCCGACGGCCCGTCTGGTGCGCAGCGAGGACTTCGGCCAGGTGGGGGCCGCTGCCAACAGCGTCATCCGCTTCCCGTCGCTGTCGATCTTCTGCTACCGGGTCGACGTGAACCGCACGATGCGGGCGCCGTGGTCGGCGGTGGCCCACCACGACCAGACCATCCACCTGCCGCTCGACGTGCACTTCCTCCTCACGCCGTTCGATTCCGACGCCGAGGCCGAGCTGCGGATCCTCGGCGCCACCATGCAGTGCCTCGAGCGCAACCCGATCATGTCGGGTCCCCGACTCCACCCCCTCGGCGGCTGGGAGGCCACCGACGCCATCCAGATCGTGAACGAGGACCTGGTCACCGAGGACGTGCTGCGCACCTTCGACACCTTGCCCGCCGACTTCCGCCTCAGCGTCGCCTACCTCGCCCGGGTCACCCGCATCGACGCACCCGACGAACCCACCCACCCCGACGTCGTCACCGCGGTGCGCGGCCTCGTCCCGTCGCCGGTGCCCGTGCCGTGAACGTCTACGTGTCGAGCCGCTACGACGAACGCATCGTGCAGCTCGCCGTGGGCATCGAACCGCGCGACGCGGCATCGAACCAGCGGCTCGGCGCCGATCTCGACGTGCGGATCGAACGCTTCGGAAGTCCCGTCGGCGAGTGGCGCCCGTGGCGTGCGGGCGAGACCCTCACCACGGTGCTGCCGCGCATGCACCGCCACCACACCGGCCGCTTCGCCCACCGCTACGACCAGGGCGTGACGGCCGACTTCGACGTGCGTCTCGTCCACCACGGCCGACGCATCGTGCCCCGCCGGTTGCGCGCCGCGGTGCCGCCGGCAGGCGGCCCGCCGGTGCCCATCTGGCAGCGGGCGTTTCCGGTGTGGTGCATGCCCGGCTCGGCTGCCCACCTGCCCAGCCGGACGACGGTGCTGCGCGGCACGATCGTCCGCGACGACGGCACCGGCCAGCTGGTGGCGGTGCGTTGGGCCAGGGTTCGACTCCGTAACGCCGGCGGCCTCGACGTCGCATGGGCCCACGGCGACGACCGCGGCGAGTTCGTCGCCGTCGTCACCCAGTCGCCCGACGACCTGGTCGTCCCCGTCGACCCCCTGCCGGTGACGATCACCATCGGTGCCACGCTGCCCCCTCCCGACCCCGACCCGGCCGACCCCCTGCGGGCCCAGGTCGACCCCCTGTGGGACCTCCCGCTCGAGACGATCGCCCCGTCGGCCACCCCCGAGACCGAAGCCACCCTCACCGGCCGTCGCTTCCTGCCGGGCCACTCACTGCTGTCACCGCTCGACCCGCCCCAACCCGTCGCCCTGCCCCACGGCACCGAGACGTCCGTCGTCATTCGCATCGCCTAACGAGGAGAGACGCCATGCCCGAGTACCTGGCCCCCGGCGTGTACGTGGAAGAGGTGAGCTTTCGGTCGAAGTCGATCGAAGGCGTCCCGACCAGCACGACCGGGTTCGCCGGATCGACCCGTTGGGGACCGGTCCGCTACGTCGACAACGGCCGCCAAGGGCCCACCACCAACGCGCCCCGGCTCATCGGTAGCTTCACCGAGTTCGAGCGGGTGTACGGCGGGCTCGGACGCCTGCAGATCGACCGCGGCGACGGCCAGCCCACGAGCGAGTCGTACCTGGCCCACGCCGCCCGGGCCTTCTTCCTCAACGGCGGCAAGCGCCTCTACGTCGCCCGCGTGTTCGTCGCCGACGATCCCGGCGACGGCGGTCCCGTCGACTGGGGGATCGCCCGATCGAGCATCCCGTTCGGAGCCGGCGACAACGCCACCTGGCGCGGCCGGTGGCCGGGCGCGTATGGCAACGTGCAGCTCACCGTGCGGGCGATGCGCAAGAACGACGTGGCCTTCACCCACGCCACGTTCGGCACCCAGGCCCGGGGGCTCACCCACGGCGCAGTCGTCGAGATCACGCCACCCGGTGACACCCCGGCCAACCCCATCGACGACCTGGTGGTCGGCCAGATGCACGTGGTGTCGGTGGACCCCGACACCGTCGACGCTGTCGGCCTCGCCCAGCAGGAGTTCCTCGACGACGGCGGCAACGTGGTCGCCGTGGCGGCGGGCTCGGTCATCAAGGAGGTGGTGCTCCGGGTGATCGTGCAACCCGGGGAGGAGCGCGTCGACGTCTACGACGAGCTCGCCGTCCACCCCGCCCAGCGCCGGTGGATCGCCAAGATCATGCAGCTCGACGACCCCGAGGACGAGAACGCCGTCGTCGTGTGCGACACCGAGCCGCTCACGGGGATGGCACGAGCGATCGAGCTGATGCGCGCGCTCCAGACCCCCCGCGAGGGCATCCGCCTCGCCGGTGGCAACGACGGGCTCCTCGCCCAACCCGACGACCTGCTCGGCGACGATGCCGACCTCGACGACCCGCGGGTCACCGCCACGGGCCTGCGGGCGCTCGGCGAGATCGACGACATCGCCATCGTCGCCCTCCCCGACGGTGGCACCTACGACGACGCGCTCCTGTGCCAGCAGGCGGCCGAGCGCCTCGTCGCCCACGCCGAGCTGCAGCGCTACCGCATCGCCGTCGTCGACGCCCCGAGGGGCAGCTCGATGAACGAGGTGCGGGCGTTTCGTGGCAAGTTCGACTCGACCCGGGCGGCGATGTACCACCCCTGGATCGAGGTGCTCGACCCGCTCGAGCGGGCGGCGCAGGGCGCCCCACCCCGCCGTGTCCTGCTGCCGCCGTCGGGCTTCGTCACCGGCATCTACGCCCGCAACGACATCACGCGCGGCGTGTTCAAGGCGCCGGCCAACGAGGTGGTGAGGGGCCTCACCAAGTTCGAGGCCAACATCAACACGGCCCGCAACGACGTGCTCAACCCCGAAGGCATCAACGCCCTGCGCTTCTTCGAGGGGCGCGGCAGTCGGGTGTGGGGTGCGCGCACCATGACGTCGGATCCCGAGTGGAAGTACGTCAACGTGCGGCGGCTGTTCATCTACCTCGAGCACTCCATCGACAAGGCGATGCAGTGGGCGGTGTTCGAGCCCAACAACGAGCGGCTGTGGCGCAACATCCGCCAGATGGTGGAGGACTTCCTCTACGTCCAGTGGCTCAACGGCGCCCTGCTGGGGGCCAAGCCCGACGAGGCCTACTTCGTCCGCTGCGACCGCACCACCATGACCCAGAACGACCTCGACAACGGGCGGCTCATCTGCCTCATCGGGGTCGCCCCCACCAAGCCGGCCGAGTACGTGATCTTCCGGCTCGGTCAGTGGACCGCCGACTCACGGATCTGACCTGAGGAGATGACGGATGCCAACCCAACGTGACAACCCCTACGGGGCGTTCAACTTCATCGTGTCGCTGGGAGGTGACCAGGGCTCGGGCGACGAGGGCCAGATCGTCGGCGGTTTCAGCGACGTCAGCGGCCTCGGCTTCGAGGTGCAGTACGCCGACTACCGCAACGGCAACGAGAAGGTGAACACCGTGCGCAAGGTGCAGAACACCTTCACCGTGGAGGACGTGGTGCTCAAGCGCGGCCTCATCGGCTCGACCGACATCTTCAACTGGTTGAAGGGCGTGCGCGAAGGCGAGATCGACCCCCGCGTCGTCACCGTCACCCTCCTCGACGAGGCCCGCAACGCCGTGAGCACCTGGAAGCTCCAGAAGGCCCAGCCGAAGAAGTGGACCGGCCCCACCCTCGCCGCCAAGGGCGGTACCGAGGTGGCGATGGAGGAGCTCACCCTCTGCCACGAGGGCATCGAGTACAGCTGAGATGTCGCTGGCACCGGCGCTCGGCGCGCTCGGCGCGCCGGCCATCCACGTGGTCCCCCCCGAACCGGTGCGCGAGCTCACCGGGGTGCGTCGCGACGTCGCGGCGTTCCTCGGTGTGGCGCCCCGTGGCCCCGCGTGGCTGCCACCGCCCACCCTCGAACCCGACGTCGACCTGGCGGGTTGGCTGACCACCAGCCGGCGGCGGCGATCGGTGGCGGTGTCGGTTACCAGCTGGGACGAGTACCGCCACCACTTCGGTGGCTTCGAGGGTCCCGGCCGCCTGCCGTACGCGGTGTCGAGCTTCTTCGCGGGCGGAGGTCAGCGGGCCGAGGTGGTGCGCATCGTCCACGGTCACATCGACCGCTTCGCCGATGCCCCGGGCCGGGCGCACGGCACGCTGGCCACTGCCACCGATGGTGGCCACGTCGAGCTGTTCGCCCGCTCCCAGGGACGCTGGGGGAACCGACTGCGGGCCACCCTCCGATTCGCCGTGCGGCCGCTGGCGTTCGAGGTCGAGGACCTGTCGCACCTGATCGTCGACCTGCGCGAGTGGGTGCCGGGCGGGTCGGTGCTGCGCCTCACCCTCGACGGCGACGTGCAAGAGCTGCGCACCGTCACGTCGTCGCTCGACGAGCCCGACCCGGTGAGGCGCGGCCATCGGCGCGTGCTCACCCTCGACGCCGCCGCCGGGGGCGTCCCGCTTCGGGTGGAGGTCGTGACCGCCGCGCTCGAGGTGATCGACCACGATCAGGCGTTCTCGCGGCGCGAGGTCATCGACGCCGTTGGCCTGCGGCCCGAGCACCCTCGCTGGCTGGCGCGTGCCATCGTGCTCGACTCGAGCCTGGTGTGGCCCGACGAGGACTGGGCGGCCACCGGGATCCGCATCGACGACGTCACCCTCCCGCCCCTCGTGCTCGGCACCATGGCCGGAGGGGAGGACCACTGGAACGACATCGTCCCCGAGGACTTCTTCGACCCCACGTGGGTGCACGGCGACGAGGTGCCCGGCGACGGCGTGCACAGCCTGGCCGACCACGATGACGTGGGCCTCGTGGTGGCACCTGACCTCTACGAGCCGGTACCGCTCGTGGAGCCTGATGACGTGACCGACCCGCCCACGCTGTGCGGGCCCGACTTCGCGGTGCACGTCGAGATCGGCCCCGTCATGCCGTCGGAGCCGCCGCCGCCCGGCCTCGACGGGCTCTCGCTCGACCCGCGCGACCCGATGCAGCTGCAACGGATCGTCGAGAACCAGCGGGCGCTCGTGGAGTGGGCCGACCAGCGGCGCGACCTCACCGTGCTCCTCGACGTACCCCTCGGCCTCACCCACCGACAGGCCCTCGCCTGGCGCACGCAGTTCGACTCGCCCTTCGCTGCCGCCTACCACCCCTGGATCGACGTGGCCTCGGCCGACGACGAGCGAGACGCGCTCGTCCACCTCAACCCCTCGGCGTTCGCCGCCGGCATCATCGCCGAGCGTGAGCGACGCCTCGGGGTGCAGCACGGCCCCGCCAACCAGATCGCGATCGGCGCCGTGCGCCTGTCGACCGACGTGGGCGCCGCCGACCACGACGACCTGCACGTGGCCGGCATCAACGTGTTCCTGCCCGACCGCGACGGCATCCGGCTCACCGGTGCCCGCACCCTGTCGCGCCGACCGGCGCTGCGACAGCTGAGCGTCGCCCGCCTGATGACGGTGCTGCGCCTGACCCTCGAGCGCGAGATGCAGTGGGCGGTGTTCGAGCCGAACGGCGCCGAGCTGTGGGCCGAGGTGCGTCGGCTCGTCCACGGCCTGCTCAGCCGGCTGTTCCAGGCCGGGGCCTTCCGGGGCGCCACGACCAAGGACGCGTTCTTCGTCACCTGCGACCGCAGCACGATGACCCAGAACGATCTCGACTCGGGTCGACTTGTGTGCCTCGTGGGCGTGGCCCCGGCGGAGCCCATCGAACACCTCGTGCTCGAGATCGCGCTCGCCGCCACATCAGGGGTGCGCGTCGAGGTGCGGGGGTGAGAGGGCTCGGGCGGCGCCTCCCGCCTGAGTCCATCGATGCCGACCTCCGCCGCGCCTTCGGGCTGTACCACGATGACGTGCAGATCACCGACACCCCGCCACCTCACCTGATGGGAGCGGCTCAGGGTGACACGGTGGCCCTCGCCCCCGAAGCTCGCGGCTCGTCGCTCCTCGCCCGTGCGGTCGCAGCCCACGAGCTGGCTCACCTCGCCGATCGCGGCGGTGGCGGCGACCACGAGACCCGAGCCGATTCGCTGGCCACCGCGGCCCTGAGCGGTCAGCAGGTGGCCAATGGCGCAGGGCCGAGGTCGACGCGAGGTCTCGAGCTGCACGGCTGCGACCGGCCGAAGTCTGCCGCCGATCGGGCCCGAGCCGGGCTCGACCGGTTCGCCGCCATGTCGGTGGCCGACCGTGAGGCCTTCGTCGCCGCCAACTACCGGTCGGGGAGCTACGCAGGCACGATCCGCACCCACCTCGAGGCTCTCCCTGCCGCCGAACGGGTCGGCCGCTACCGCGACACCATCCGCCAGGTGCTGCAGCTCGTCGAGCGCCAGGAGGTGCGGGCGAGCACCGGGCTGACCGACGCCCAGATGGCGGCCCGACAGGCCACCTTCATGGACGCCGAAGCCCTCGCCGACGCCCAGGCCGCGACGGGCAGCGCCGCACCGAGCGCAGCCGACGTCCAGCAGGCGCAGCAGTTGTCGACCGCCCAGCTCAGCCTGCCCAGTCGTGCGACCAACCGGTGGTCCGCCCTCCCGTCGCCGCCGGACCCGGCCCAAGCGGACTTCAGGGCGCGGGCCGCCACCGCGGTGGCGCGCATCGTGGCGCGAGCCGCGGTGGTGGCCCCCGAGCTCGGCATCACCGCCGCCCGCATGCACTTCGATCCGGTGGCAATCGACGGTGCCGCCGACACCCGATACGCCGAGTACGACCGGCGCAACAACCGACTCAACTTCGGCATGGACTTCACCGACGCGGCCATGGCTGACGCCGACTACGTCGTGGGCACGGTCGTCCACGAGGTGTTCGGCCACGGTGAGCACGGCGGCATCGGCGACGACTACGCGCTTCAGATCTTCACCGCAGCCCGCCCGCTCACGACGATGGCCTACTCCGCTGCCGAGCGGGCCGCAGCGCCGTCGAGCAGCGATCGCTTCGGCTTCGGCTACCAGGGCACCGAGATCTACTCGGAGCTGCGTGAGGCGCAGTTTGTGGTGGCGGCACCGAGCGGCGCGGGTGTGGTGCAGGGTGACATGCCGGCCAACGACGTCCGCCGCCGCGTCGGGCTCATCAAGGACAAGTGGGAGGCCGATGTGGCGAGAGGGCTGCTGCGGGGCATGTACGCCCGGTTCGCGCTCGACCCCAGGATCACGCCCGCGGTGCTGCAGCTCTACGTCGACGCGGTCGACCACCACTATCCGGGCGAGAACCTCCTGGCGGCCCGGCCATGACCCGCGACCGGGCTCGCGTGGCGATCGACATGGCGCAGAGCGACGCCGAGGTCGAGCGGTCCGAGGCGATCGCCTGGCTGCTCGGCCATCCCGACGACGCACGCCCGCTGCTGGTCGAGGTCGTTCGCACCGGCACCGCGACCTCGCCGGAGATCGTGATGCGGACCCTGGCGGCCGTCGGTGGTGAGGAAGCGGTCGCGGCCATCAAGGCGGCACTGCTCCGGGGCCACCCGGGCGAGGCCTTCTACGCGGCCGTGGCCCTCGCCGAGTCGGGCGCATCCGGCCACGAGGTGCTGCGGCGACACGCCGACCATCCCGTCGAGGCGGTGCGCACCGCGGTGGCTCACGCCACGTCGATCGGGCCCGAGGACCGACGATGACCGTCGGCGGGAGGGCTCCAGGATGAAAGACCTCGTCGCCAACCGCGTGGAGGAGACGGCCGGGCGCCCACTACCGCCATCGGAACGGGAGTGGCTCGAGAGCAGCTTCGGCGGCGACCTCTCACACGTGCGCCTCCACGACGGGCCTGCGGCGAGGGCCGAGGCGGCGGAACACGGTGCGGCAGCCATGGCCCTCGGCACCGACGTCGTCCTCGGCGGGGGCGCCGCATCCCCGCTGAGTCGCCGTGCGATCCTCGCCCACGAGGTGGCTCACGTCGTGCAGCAGTCCGCCCCGGGGGCGGCCTCGACCGCCGCGCTCGAGTCCGACGCGAATCATGCGGCAGGGCGAGCCCTGCTCGGGGCGCCCGGCGGGGGTCCGTCGCTGCGTGGCGGGCTGCAGCTCCAACGCTGCGACGGACCGCACGTGATGTCGGAGGCCGAGCTGGCCCAGTACATCGCAGCGAACCACTTTCGGGTGGTGGTGACCCAGCCGACCGAGCGCTTCCTCAGCGGCATGAAGAAGTCGGTGGCCGTCGCAGCCAACCCTGAGCCCAGCGTCAGCGCTCTGGTCGAGCAGGAAGCCGACGAGCTCATCACCGCCGGGTTTGACTTCCCGAAGATCCGTGGCGTCAACGCCGAGGTTCCGTTCCCCGACGGCTCCCGGCAGCTGCGGCCGCTGGCGATGCACTCGGCCACCGGCACGTTCACGCTGACGTTCATGTTCCCCGGGCGCTACGACATCACCGCCTATGTGATGTTCACGCCCGGTCAGGTGCACCAGTTCCACCAGACGATCGAGGTTGCGCAGGCTGACTTCGAAGGCGACAGCGACGCCGCTGCTCCTGCGCACCTCGCCGGGCAGGCGGCGTACACCCCCGAGCAGGAGCGCCTCGCGTGGATCCTCCAGCGGGCCGAGATCCGATCGCGCGCGGTTCGGGCCGGCGTCCTGGATGCGAACGTCGCTTCCACTTGGACCCAACTGTCGGTGGCCATCGTGGCGCGAGCAGCTGCTCTTCAGGACAGCGGTACCGGCCCGGGCACCGCAACGGCACTCGACGACGCCGTGCGCGCCTTCGAAGGTGCGTTCGACCCGGTTCCTGCCGCTCTCGCTCTCTCGATCGGGGTGATGAAGACGAGGGCATACTCGACCGATGTCGGTCGGTTGCGTTCGTCCGCCGAGGCGCTGGCGGCCGCCTTCGACGTGTGGGTCCTCGAGCGGCTGAGCCAACAGGAAGGCGGAAGCGAGCTGGCGACGGCGTTCCGGCACGGGATGGCGGTGGAGCGCGCCGTGGGCGCGATCGCGGAGCGCGCCCACGGGCCCGCGGTCCGCATCCCCGCTGTCTTCCACGCGCAGTCGTCCTACGTGCGTCGCGAGCTCTTCGTCTCGGGCCCGATCAGCACGGGTCAGATCCAGGCAGTGCCGTTGAACTTGTGGCTGTTCAGCGAGGGCGGTCGCGACTGGACGCTGCGCGACGTGTCGAACCCCGAGGAGTCGTTCGAGTACGACACCGACAACGACGACCGGGATGCGGCGCTGGACAACCTGCTGCGACAGCTGACCGAGGACGAAGAGCGGTTCCCCACCGGCCGGCTCCACGTGCAGCCGCCTGGCCGTGACGCGGTCGCCTTCGCGATCGAGAGCGACATGGATCCGCTGGACTGGATCGCCATCGCCGCTCTCATCCTCGCGGCAGCTGGGATCATCATGGTCACCGCCGGAGCGGCCACGCCCGGAGTGGTGGCGGCGGGCGGATACCTGCTCACCGCATCTGCCGTGGCGGGCGGGGGCATGGCCATCGCCGACACGGTTGATGCCTACGAGCGGGGACGGCTCACCGGGAAACGCCTCGCCATCAACGCGTTGCAGCTCGTCGCGTCGGCCGCGAGTGCGGGCACCTCCACCATCTTCGCCAACGCGGCGCGCTCGGGCTCGAACCTGGCGTTGCTCGGCAGCAACGCTCGCTACGTCGTGCTCAACCGGGCGGCGGCCGGCGCCGATGTGGTGACCCTCCTCGTCATGGGTGGCGACACAGCAGTGCAGCTCGCCGGCATCGGTGGTGACGGAGCCCGCGACGACCAGGCGGCCATGCGCGCTGCGCTGGCGATCGGGCAGCTCTTGGTGCAGGGGACGCTCACCGTGGTCTCGGCCCGTGATGCCTTCCACGGCGACCTGAGCACGCACCCACCGATCGAGCTCCACGAGGGCAGTGCCGGGGCGGTCGTGCGCAACATCGGTGCAGGGGCGGTGGACACTCCCGGCGCCACCGGACCACGCACGCTCGAGGACCTGCTCGCCCCCGGTGGCTCGCACTTCTCGACCGACCATGCGGCGATGCGCAGTGCCTATGACGACTACAGGGCACGCGCCGTAGCACGCAACGAGACACCGCTCGACCCGCTCGATTGGGCGAAGTTCCAGTCGCAGGGACGCGCCGCCGACTACCTCAACGACACGTTGCCGGAAGGGTGGCGTGCGGCCCGCCGGGCGCAGTACCCGGGGTCTCGTCCCGAGCTGATCGATCGCCCCAGCAACTCGCCGATGGAGGGCTCGATCGACCCGACCACCGGCCGCCGCTGGCGCTACCGCCGGGTCACCGTGGACGAGATCCGCCCCGAGGTGGATGCCGCGGGCGACCCGTACTGGACCTTCCCCGACCTGGTCGACGGCGAGGTGCTGCTCCTGCCGTCGGGAACGCGGGTGTGGAGGGAGGCACCCACCGGCGCCACCGTCGAGGAGCACCCGGTCGGTCCGAGCGTCAGCTCTCACCGAACCCGGACAGCAGGCGAGTCGACGTTGATGAGTCGGGGCGACATGGGCCCGGCCCACGTGGCCGCCGGGACCGAGCGGGCCCATGGGGCAGGCTCGCCCGGGCTCGGGTTCGACAGCCCCTATGGCGTCGCTCATGCCTCTGCCCGGGTGAACCAGGTGCTCGAGAACAACGGCATGGAGCGCTACATGCGCAACCTCCGCGACAACGCGCCGCCGGGGGTCACCTACCTGTACACGACGCGCACCTACCGCTCGGGCCCGAACCTCCAGCAGCGGGTCTACGACATCGCTGCCATCGAAGGCGGCACCGTCCACCGCATGTTCCAGTTCAAGGTGGTGGTCGAGGGCGGTCTCGGGGACGAGGCTGCCCGCTTCGTCGCCGACGAGACCTCGGTGTTCGCCGGAGCGACGACCTACGGCGCACCGACGCTGCGCACGCAACCGGCGGATGCTCCGGCCGGTGGGGTGGGTGTCAACGTGCCGGCGGTGCTGCGCGACGAGATGGGTCGCGTCACCGTCCGCGAGGCTCCTACAGCGTCGCCGATCACCCGGCCTCTGGAGCAGAGCCAGTCGGTGCGCGGTCGGCTCGACGACGTGATGGAGGGCCGCATCCGCGCCGGACAGCTCGACCAGACCTGGATGGACGCCCACGAGCGCGCCATGGATGCGCTGCAGAACGCCGAGACTCGCATCGCCAACGCCTCGGTGTGCACCGCCGACGTCGAGGAGCTGCGGGCGATGCTCACCGATCTGGCGCGCCGCTCGGGCCGGCACCCCCACACCGTCGATGCGCGTCGGCTGAACGACTTCGCCGACAGGGTCAACGGGTTGCAGCTCGACTGACCGGCGACGAGCTCGGTGACGCGCTGGTGACGAGGTGGGTCGACGCTGCCTCGGTGCTCCTCACCACGTTCCGCTTCGAGGTGACCTTCGATCGCGTTGCCGGCGCCGGCCCGCAACGACTCGGCGACGGTGGCTTCCAGGAGGTCACCGGGCTCGAGGTCGAGATGGACGTCGTCGACCTGGAGGAAGGCGGCCGCAACGACGCGGTGACCCGGCGGATCGGCCGCGCCAAGTTCCAGCCGCTCATCTGCAAGCGCGGCATGCTCGGACCCGACGGCGGCGACGCCGAACCCGAGCTGTGGCAGTGGTTCCAGGACATCGTGTCGGGGGTGCGACCCGTGCGCCGCTACGACGGCTCGGTGCGGGTGCAGGACCAGGCCGGCAACACCACGGCTGTCTGGCGGTTCTTCCGCGCTGTGCCCACCAAGATCGTGGGCCCGCAGCTCAACGCCAAGAGCGGCGAGGTGGCCATCGAAGAGCTGCACCTGGCCCACGAGGGCCTCCAGCTGGAGGGCACCACGTGACCGCGCTCGAGAAGGCGCGCCTCGAGGTCCTCGACCGCAACGGGGCCACCACCGAGTCGATCCCGGTGCAGTTCAACCCGTCGACGATGAACCTCGCGATGACCAACAGCATCGACGGGGGTGATTCCAGGGGGCGCCAGACCCAGCAGTACAACGGCACATCGAGCACCACCCTCACGCTCGACCTCGAGTTCGACACCGCCGACGAGGGCACCGACGAGCGACCGGTCGACGTGCGCACCCGCACCGCCAAGGTCGCACAGTTCGTCCTGCCCGGCGGTGAGGGCTCGAAGCAGGCTCCGCCGCGGCTCAAGTTCCGCTGGGGCACCTTCGAGCTGGTGGGGGTGATGGCAAGCCTCACCGAGGAGCTGAGCCTGTTCGCCAGCAGCGGCGCACCCCTGCGCTCGAAGCTCAGCGTGTCGATCAAGGAGCAGGACCCGAAGTTCGAGGCACTCGAGCGGGGTGCGGGCGCCAACCGCGACAACGACCCACCGGCCGCGGGCGAGGGCGATGCCGCCGCGCCCGGCGGACCCGGCACGAGCGGGGGAGGGGTGGCCGACCGCGCCGTCCCCGCGCTCGCCGGCGAGACGCCAGCGGACTTCCTCGCCCGCAA
>JAENWR010000079.1 GCA_016649895.1 Acidimicrobiia bacterium
GATGTGTATAAGAGACAGGGCACGGCCCCGCTCGGCCGGGCCGTCGCCGCCCCCGCCACCGCCACCGCCGCACGACGAGGCGAGCAGCAACGCCGCAGCGCCGATGGCGGCGGCCGCGGCGCGGCCGACACGCTCAGTCAACGACATCGGAGATGGCCCTCACCTCGGCCTGCACGTCGATCGGCCCTGACTCGGCGAAGACCAGCTCGATCTCGACCTGGTCACCCGCCACCAGGTCGTCGACCCCAAGGAGCATCACGTGGAGGCCGCCGGGTTCGAACACGGCCGAGCCGCCAGCCTCGACCTCCAGCTCGTCGACGGGCTCCATTCGGGTGAGCCCGTCGTCGCCCTCGGTGGTGCGGTGCAGCTGCGCCTCGTCGGCCACCTGGGAGCGCACCTCGGTGAGTGCGTCGGCACCGTCGCCATCGTTGACGATGGTCATGTAGAGGGCGGTGTTGGCGCCCGAGGGCACCACGACGACGGGCGACTCGATGGAGATGGAGGCGGTACCGGACTCGACGTCGTCGCCGCACGCCGCGACACCCAGCAACGCCACGACGGCGAACACGACGCCCAGCCTCGGCACCCGAGTCCTCACGTCAGGCGGCAGGCACGTCGTCGACCGTGCGCAGCTCGCCGAGGATCTCGAGATCGTGGGCGTACTCGGTCTGCTTCGTGCCCATCGGGTACTGGGTGTAGCCCAACCCGTTGGGGGCGAAGGCCAACACCGCGGCGTAGTGGCCCACCGTGTACTGCTCGTCGTCGGGATCGTCGGTCTCCTTGAACGCCACAGGAAGACCAGCCGCCTCTTGAGCGGCAGCCAGCTCCTCGGGCGTACCGGTGAGGCCGACGAAGTCGGAGTCGAACCTGTCGAGGAAGTCGCGGATGACCTCGGGCGTGTCGCGGTCGGGGTCGACGCTGACGAACACCACCTGCACGTTGACCGGCGCGCCCGGCCGCTCGAGGATCTCGCCGAGCTGGTTCAGGTGCACGGGGCAGATGTCGGGGCAGAAGGTGTAGCCGAAGAACAAGAACGTGGTGGCGCCGTCGGTCTCGGCGGCGAAGTCGTACGGCCGGCCCTCGGTGTCGGTGAGGGTGAAGTCGGGCTTGGGCACGGGTTCGGTGAACGCAACGCCTTCGAACACCGACCCGTCGCCCGCCGCCTGCTCGTCGTCGGCCGCCGAGTCGTCGCCACCCGACGTGCAGCCGGCGGCCAGGGTGATGGCAGCCAGCAGCGCCGCCAACGCCCGCTTCGATCGCATCATCTCGAGCTCCTCCTCGACCACCGCCCAGCGGATGGCCTGCCCAATTGTGGCCCGAGTCAGCGGCGAACCCACAGTCGCGGTGACCGGCGCCACCGCCGATCTCAGTAGGGGATCACCAGGCCGATGTCGAGCGGCGTGTCGGGCAGGTCGCCCTCGACGAGCGCCGGCAGGTGCTCGCGGAGGTTGATCGGCAGGGTCGGCACGTCGCTCGCGAGCAGCTCGTCGACCGCCCACCAGCGGGCGCCCTTGAACGCCAGCGCCTCGAGAGGTTCGAGGTGGGCCGGACGGATCAGTTCGACGTGGCCGCACCAGGCCACGTGGATGCGCTCCTTCTGGTCGAACCGGTACCCGCCGAAGCTGAACCGGGCGTGTTGCACCCAGACGCACGGGCCGACCTCGGCATCGGCGATCCCGGTCTCCTCGTACAGCTCGCGTGCCGCCGCCTCTTCGCTCGTCTCGCCTGGGTCCTGGCCGCCGCCGGGGATCTCCCACCACTCCGGCGACGCCCGGTTGCCCGGGTCGGAGGCGTTGATGAGGAGCACGCGCCGGTCGGGGTCGAGCAGAACGGTTCGTGCCGCCCGCCGTCCCCGCCACCCGTCGTCGATCACCCAGCGCACCTCCGGTCGTGTGTCGACGATGATCGTAGAGCCGGTCCGCTGTCAGCGACTCATGGGCCGTCGGTCGTGATGATCGAGTTGCAGCCACTGACCTCCCGCCCCGTCGAGCACCGACACGGTGGCGTCGGGCCCCGGCAGCCGCTGGATCAGCCTCGGTCAGCCACGATCTGAGCGACGGCCCGCGCCACCGAGGCCACGTCGTCGGAGGTGACGTCGAGGTGCGTGACGAGACGCATGGGGACAGCGCGACCGTCGCCGAGAACCCGGATGCCTCGATCGGCGAGTGCGCCGTTGAGGTCGGCGATGTCGAGGGCGGCGAACGACACGAACACGTGGTTGGTTGCTACTGCCACGACCTCGACACCCTCAATGCCACCCATGGCGTCACCGAGGGTCGCGGCGTTGGCGTGGTCGTCGGCCAGGCGGTCGACGTGGTCGGTGATGGCGACGATGCCGGCCGCAGCGAGGATGCCCACCTGGCGCATCCCCCCGCCGACCACCTTGCGCCAGCGGTGCGCCCTCTCGATGAGCTCGGCCGGGCCGCAGAGCACCGAACCCACCGGCGCGCCCAGCCCCTTCGAGAGGCAGATCGACACGGTGTCGGCGCCGCGGGCGAGCTCGATCGGGTCGACCCCCAGGTGCACAGCGGCGTTCATCAAGCGGGCCCCGTCGAGGTGCACGGCGAGGCAGTGCTCGTCGGCGAAGCGGCGGATCTCGGGCAGGTAGGCCGGGGGAAGCGGCTGGCCGGAGATCGTGTTCTCGACGCACACCAGCCGCGTGCGGGCGAAGTGCGCATCGACTGGCTTGACGTAGGTGGCCAACCGGTGCAGATCGTAGGTGCCGTCGGGCTGCAGCTCGACCGGCTGCGGTTGGATGCCGCCGAGCACAGCACCACCACCGCCCTCGTAGCGGTAGGTGTGCGACGACTGCCCGGCGATGTACTCGTCGCCGCGCTCGCAGTGGGTCAGCAGCGCGAGCAGGTTGCTCTGGGTGCCACTCGGCACGAAGAGGCCGGCCTCGGCCCCGACCCGCTCGGCCACCATCGCCTGCAACCGGTTGACGGTGGGGTCGTCGCCGAACACGTCGTCGCCCACCTCGGCGGCGGCCATGGCCGCACGCATCGCCGCGGTGGGGCGCGTGACGGTGTCGCTGCGCAGGTCGATGGTGCGTCGCTCGTCCACCACGCGCTACCTGCCGCCCTCGCGCTCTCGCACCTTCCACGGCGGTTCGACGGGAGCAGAGGGATCGGGCAGGACGATCATCTGGCCGGCCCGCACCTCGCTGGCCCGCTCGATGCCGTTCTCCGCCATGATGAGGGCCACGGTGACGCCGCAGCGATCGGCGATGATGCCGAGGTTCTCGCCCTCCTGGATCGTCATGCGCACGGAGCACAGCGTGGTCGAGGTGGGCTGCTCCTCGAGGCCACCGGGGATGGTGGTGGACGACACGACCTCGATGGTGGTGGTGGAGGCTCGGGTGAACTCGGCGAGTTGGAAGTCGCCGCACGAGGCCGCCACAAGGACCGAGGCCATCACGAACATCGACCCCAGGACGGGCCGGCGAGAGGGGAGGGAAGAGCCACGACGCATCGCTCCCAGCGTACGCTGGGATCGTGGCCGTCCCCTTCGATCGCGACTTCACGGTGGAGCACGGCCGCGTCGACCGGCTCTCGCCCCTCATCCGGCGGGTGGTGGCCGAGAACCCGGGGCGCTTCACGTTCACCGGCACCGGCACCTACATCGTCGGCACCGACCGCGTCGCCGTCATCGACCCAGGGCCGCTGCTCGACTCGCACCTCGAGGCACTCGATCGAGCCCTCGACGGACTCACCGTCACCCACATCCTGATCACCCACACCCACGGTGACCACTCCCCCGCCGCCCAGCCCCTGAAGGAGCGCACCGGCGCACCCACCTACGGCTTCGGACCCCATCCGGTCACCGACGCGCCGATCGCCGAGGCGCCGATCCCAGACGCAGGGACGGCACCGCAGGAGGAACGTTCCGACCTCGCGTTCGTGCCCGACGTCGTCACCCGCGATGGTGATGTCATCGTCGGCGAGGGCTGGACGATCGACGCGCTCCACACGCCAGGGCACATCTCGAACCACCTGTGCTTCGCACTGCGCGAGGAAAAGGTCCTCTTCACCGGCGACCACGTGATGGGGTGGTCCACGTCGGTCATCCCCTCGCCCGACGGCGACCTCACCGACTACATGGCGAACCTCCACCGCCTCCTCGACCGCGACGACACCGTCTACTGGCCCACCCACGGGCCCGCCATCACCGACCCGCCCACCTACGTGCGGGCACTCATCGCCCATCGCGACGAGCGCACCCGACAGATCGTCGAACGGCTCCGCACCGGCGACGAACGCATCGACCAGATCGTCCCTGTGCTCTACGCCGACGTCGACCCGTCGCTGCACCCCGCCGCGGGCCGATCGGTGCTGGCCCACCTGGTGGCCCTCGAGCGGGCGGGAACCGTCACCACCGACGACGAGGCACCGACGACACGCAGCACGTGGAGGCTCCGCGGAACAGCTCCACGATGACCGAGGCCAGTGCCGAGCAGCCGAGGGCCCACGCCGCCATCGACATCGGCACCAACTCGATCCACCTCCTCGTGGGGCGCGCCACCGGACCGGCGCGCTTCGAGACGCTGGCCCAGGAGAAGGAGGTGGTCCGCCTCGGCGCCGGGGCGGGCGACATGAGGGTGCTGAGCGACGAGGCGATGAACCGCGGCATCGAGGTGCTGCGTCGCTTCCGCCAGGTGGCCGACATCTGGGAGGCCGACATCAGCGCGGTCGCCACCAGCGCGGTGCGCGAGGCCGAGAACCACGACACGTTCCTGGAGAGGGCCCGACTCGAGGCGGGGATCGATGTGGAGGTGATCGCAGGGGTCGAGGAGGCACGACTCATCCACGTGGGCGTGCTGCACGCCCTTCCGATCTACTCCCAACGGATCCTCGTCATCGACATCGGCGGCGGCAGCACCGAGCTCGTCATCGGCCACCGTGACGAGGTCATCGACATCCGCAGCCTCAAGCTGGGAGCGATCCGCCTCACCGATCGCTTCTTCGCCGTCGAGCCGCTCGACGCCCACCAGCTGGACGCGTGCCGCGCCTACGTGCGCGCCGCCGTCGAACCCACGTCACGCGAGTTCGCCGAGCACGGGTTCGAGGTGGCCGTGGGGTCGTCGGGCACCATCGAGACCCTCGCGGCGATGGCGGTCGCCCGGCGTGGCGGCGACCCGAAGAGCCCCCTCAACAACCTCACGTTCACCGCTGACGAGCTGTCGGCCGTGGTCGGCGACCTCGCCTCGGCCACCACCTCGAAGGAACGAGCGAAGCTGCCGGGGATGGACGCCAAGCGGGCCGACATCATCGTCGCCGGCGCCATCATCCTCGAACAGGTCGTGGCGGCGATGGGCGCCACCGAGGTGCGGTTCTCGTCGTTCGCCCTCCGCGAAGGGGTGCTCCTCGACCGGATGCGACACACCGGTGGGGCGCCGCGCCACCACCTCACCGATCTGCGTCGGTCGAGCGTCGCACACCTCGGCGAGCAGCTCGACCCCCACGTCGAGCACAGCGTGCACCTCACCGCGCTGGCGCTCGAGCTCTACGACGCCCTCGACGATGTGCACTGCTTGAGCCCCGGCCGCCGCGAGCTGCTCGAGGCGGCCGGTCTGTTGCACAACGTCGGCCTGTTCATCAGCCACTCGGCCCACCACAAGCACTCGTACTACGTCATCCGCAACAGCGACCACCTGCTCGGCTTCACCGACCACGAGATCGAGCTGGTCGCGCAGGTCGCCCGCTACCACCGAAAGAGCCCACCGCGCGACAAGCACGTCGAGTTTGCCGCCCTCGGCGGCGACGACCGACGGGCCGTCGCCGTGCTCGCTGGCATCCTGCGCGTCGCCATCGGGCTCGACCGCAGCCACGCGCTCACCGTCACCGGCCTGCACACCCTGGTCGATGCCGACCGGCGTTCGCTCACGATCGAGGTGGTGCCCCGGCCTGCTGCCGACGTCTCGCTCGAGCTCTACTCGGCCGACCAGCGCAAGGACCTGCTCGCCGAGGCTCTCGGCCTCTCGGTCGACCTCCGGCTCGCCTCGGGCTGAGCGGTCAGCTCGCGTCGACCTCCGCTGTGCGGACGACGAGGGTGAGACCGGCGTGGTCGTGCACGATCCGGGTGGCCACGCTGCCGACCGCGACCCGAGCGAGCCCGGTGCGGCCGTGCGTGGCCACGGCGATGGTGCTGAACCCGCGTGATGCCGCGAACTCGGTGATGGCCTGTGCGGGATCGGCGCTGCGCAGCACGTCCCAGTCGACCGAAGGAAGGCCGCCGGGCATCGAGCCGGCCACCCGCTGCACGTAGGCGTCCTCGGCGAGGTCGTCGCCACGTGCCACCGCGCGCTCCGCCTCGGCCGGATCGACCACGCTCACGATCCAGATGCCCACACCGAACCGCCGGGCCCACTCGGCGACGAGTGGGAGGATCGACTCGGACCTGCGGCTGCCGTCGAGGGGCACCACGACGGTGCCGGGGACGGCGACAGCGGGATCGCAGTTGGGTCCCACGAGCACGAACGGCCCGCCGACCTCGCGCAACGCCTCCTCGGCGACCGAGCCGAACAGGGCACGGCCGAGGCCCCCGCGCCCGTGGGTCGTCATGCACACGAGGGCGCCCGGGCGGGCCCCGGCCGCGTCCGTCAGCGCTCCGACCGGGCCATTGACGGTGTCGAGCACCACATCGGTGTCGTCGGCGCCCGATGACAGAGCGAGCGCTCGCAGTTCCTCCTGTGCCGCGTCGACATCGTCGGGGTACAGCGCCCGCAGGAGCACCAACGTCGCCCCGAACGCCCGAGCGAGGCCGACGGCCGGACCGAGCGCCATGGCCGCATGCTCAGAACCGTCGATCGGCACGATCACGTGGTCGAACATCGTGACTCCTCCTCGTCGCACCCTCGCTGATCGGGAAGTACGGGACAAGGGGCGAAGGTCCCTTGCGCTGCAGCGGTCAGGTGGCCCTGTCGGCCTGCAGTGCCGACCGTCGGACCTTCCCCGCATCGTCGCGCACCGGCCGGTCGACCCGCTCGAAGGTGCGCGGGATCTTGTACGACACCAGCCGCTCGGCCAGGAACGCCCGCAGCTCGTCGTCGCTGGTCGGCCCTGCCGCCGGGTCGAGGTAGACGATGGCGTGGATGGCATTGCCGAGATCGTGGTCGGGCAGGCCGATCACGGCGCACGACGACACCGATAGGTGCCCGTCGAGGGCGGCCTCCACCTCGGCCGGGTAGATGTTGGCCCCGCCCGAGAGGATCATGTCCTTCATCCGATCGGCCAGGTACAGGTAGCCGTCGGCATCGATGGACCCCATGTCACCGAGCGACTCCCACCCGTCGGCCGACCGGGCGGTCGCTCCGATGTACCGGTAGGTGGCGGGTCGATCGTCGGGCACCTTCATCCACACCTCGCCGATCTCGCCTGCCGGCAACTCGGCGCCCATCTCGTCGCAGATCTTCATGGTGCCATCGCGCACCTTGCCGACCGATCCCGGGTGGTCGAGCCATTCCTGGCCACTGATGATGGTGACGCCCTGGGCCTCGGTGCCGGCGTACAGCTCCCAGACCTTCTCGGGACCGAGCCAGTCGATCCACTCCTTCTTCAGCCAGGGCGGACACGGCGCGCCGAGGTGTAAGATGCCCTCGAGCGAGGAGATGTCGCGGCCGAGCCTCCCGGATTCGGGAAGCCGCCAGATGCGCTGCATCATCGTGGGGACGACCAGCATCCAGCTCACCCGGTGCTCTTCGATGAGGTCGAGGGCGTGGCCGGCGTCGAAGCGCGTCATCACCACGAGGTGGTTCCCGGTGAAGAGGCCCTGCATCGAGAACATGAACGGGGCGTTGTGGTACAGCGGGCCGGGCACCAGCTGCACCCCGTCGACGCCCTGCCCGAACGGCCGCGGCGTCTCGGGATCGGTGACCCCGGCCTGGCCCGAGACGATGATCTTCGGCCGGCCGGTGCTGCCGCCCGAGGTGGGGGCCTTGTAGGCGGCGGCGGTGCGCTCGGGCAGGGGGCCGTCGTCGAGCGCGGCATCGGGCTCGAACCCGATCGGGAGGCATCGCCGCTCGCCGTGGGTGCCCGGCTCGACCCCGACCACGATCGGCGGATCGACCAGATCCACGATGGCCTCGCGCTCGCGGAAGGGCAGGCGGGCCGACACCGGCTGCGGCGTAGCCCCGAGCTTCCAGGTGGCGATGCACGACTCGTAGAACTCGATGCCGTTCGGTAACCCGATGGTGACCAGATCGTCCTGTCCCACCCCCATCTCGGCGTAGGCGCGGGCCAGCCGGTTGGTGCGGCGGTCGAGCTGCGACCGGGTGACGGTGCGCCCCTCGTGGGTGATCGCGGGTCGGTCGGGATCGCGTTGCGCCAACCATCCAACTGCGGTCCCTATCGGCATCTGAGCCATGTGCGCTGTCCCCCCCCGTGCGCTCGACATCGGTGCTCACGATGGCACCTGGTCGCCCGTCACACCAACCTCGCCAATGGCGTGGTCCACACCGCGTGCTGGCACGATGGCCCGGTGCCTGTCGTCGATCCCCCTGAGCCGCCGCTTCCGCTCACGTTCGGGCGCCTGTTCCGGCGCGCCGCACTGCGGCGATGCCCGGTGTGCGGTGGCGGCAAGATCTTCCGGCGATGGACCCAGATGGCGGACAACTGCCCCACGTGCGGCCTCCGGTTCGAGCGCATCGAGGGCCACTGGATCGGCGCCCTCGGGGTGAACTCCGTGGTGAGCTTCGCCACCCTGCTCATCGTGTTGGTGATCGCCTTCATCATCACCTACGACGACCCACCGGTTCCCACGTTGCTCGCCATCACGGTGGGCGTGGCCATCGTCGGGCCGTTGTTCTTCTTCCCCTACACGCGCACGTTCTGGACGGCCTTCGACCTGTTGGTGCGCCCGCTCACCCCCGAGGACGAGGTCGATCCGCGCTACCTGCCGCCGGCGCGCAAACCCTGGTAGGAGTCCGGGCGTCGGCGCGTCGTCAGTCCTCGGCCGGCGCGTCGCTGGTGCCGCTGACGAGGTTGCGCGGCAGCACCTTCCCCGTCGGGTTGCGGGGCAACCGGTCGAGGAGCACGACGTCGCGCGGGACCTTGTAGTTGGCGAGGTTCTCGCGCACCCACGCCCGCAGTACGTCGGGATCCGGGTGCGCGCCTGACGCAGCCACCACGTAGGCCACCAGCCGCTGGCCGAACGCCTCGTCGGGCACTCCCACGACCGCGGCATCGACGACGTCGGTGTGCTGCAACAGCACATCCTCGACCTCTTGGGGCACCACGTTCTCACCGCCGGAGATCACCATGTCGTCCTCACGTCCCTCGACGTAGAGGCGAGCCGCATCGCCGAACCGCCCCACATCGCCCGTGCCCATGTAGCCATCGACCACCGGCTTCGATCCGCCACCGGTGTAGCCGTCGAAGACCATCCCGCTGCGCACGAAGATCCGTCCCGGCTCGCCCGGCGTGACCTCGCGGTCGTCGTCGCCGAGCAGGCGCACGTCGATGCCGGGGAGCATCGGCCCCGCTGTGTGCGGCGATGCCCGCAGGTCGTCAGGCGAGGCCAACGTCACCGCCGCCACCTCGGTGGAGCCGTACAGGTTGTAGAGGTTGTCGCCGGTGGCGTCCATCCACCGGGTGGCCAGCTCGCCCGGCAGGGCCGAGCCGGAGAGGAACACGACGTGCAGGGTGGAGAGGTCGTGTGCGGCCCGCACCTCGTCTCCCAGCTCGAGGATGCGCTGGAGCATCACCGGGACGGCGATGAACGTGCCCACGCGATGCTCGTCGATGGCCGCGACCGCGTCGGTGGCGTCGAACCGCTCGCGCAGCACCACCGGCGACGACATCAGCGCGGCCGTGAGCAGCCCGGAGAGACCCCACGTGTGGAAGAGGGGCGCGCTCACGAGCGTGGGGTCACCGCAACGCAGCGGAACGCGGGTGAGGACGCCCAGCTGCGACGCGAGCCCATCGCCGCCCCCCTCCTTCTCCGTCGCGGACGATCGACGGGCCCCCTTGGGCGTGCCGGTGGTGCCCGAGCTGAGGATGGTGACCTCGCCCGTCGACGACGGCTTCGGCGGCACCTGGGTCGAGGCGGTCGCGGCCAGGTCGTCGAACGAGGGAGCAGTGGTGCTGCTGGACGCCGCCGGGCCCATGGTCCACGCCACGAACCGCGGCATCTCTGCGCCGAGGCCGGCGTCGTCGACCACCGCATCGAAGCTGGCGTCGTGGACGAGCGCGGTCACCCCCTCGCGCTCGACCACCTCGGCCAGCTGCGGGGCGGCGAACCCCGTGTTGAGCAGCACCACGTCGGCCCCGAGCTTGGCCGCGGCCACCAACGCCTCGACGAAGCCGCGGTGGTTGCGGCAGAGGATGCCGACGACATCGCCACCACCCAGTCCCCGCCCTGCCAACGCGTTGGCCAACGCGTTGGTGCGGCCGTCGAGGGTGGCCCAGTCGACGGAGCCGGCCGCGTCGATGATCGCGATGCGGCGTGGGTGACGGGCGGCCGACATCGCCACCGGAGCCGCGGCCGACGTGCCCCAGAGCCGGGCGCCCTTCGCCATGCGCACGAACCGGTCGGGGCGCATGGGGTTGAGCAGCCCCGTCCGCGCCACGGCACGGATCGTGGCGATCGACTCGCCTGCGCTCGCCAGCCGCTGAGAGATGCCCACGTCGGTCCTCCCCGATCGATTCCGATCGACCGTAGTTTTCGGCCGGCCTCCACGTCGGGAGGACGTTCGCTCAGTCGACGATGAAGTGGATGACCGGCTCGGGCCGCTTCGGCAGCTCGACCTCACCGTTCGGCCAGCCCAGGTAGACGAGCGCCACGATGCGGTCGGTGGCGTCGAACCCACACAGCTCGCGCACCGCCGACGATCGCAGTGGCGCACCCGACGCCCAGAACGAGGCCAAGCCCGCAGCCGTGGCCCCGAGGAGGAACGTCTGCACAGCGGCGGCCACGGCGTCGCGGTTCTCTCGGTGCAGGTCAGGGTTGTCGTGCGCGGCCGCAGCCACCATCACGACGGTGGGCGAGCGCATGTACTTGCCGAGCGCCTTCACCAGCTTGGTCTCGTCGGTGACGCCCTCGTCGATGAGCTGCTCGCAGGTGAGCTCACCCAAGCGGGCCCGCGAGTCACCGGTGAGCACCGCGAACCGCCAGGGCCAGGTCTTCTTGTGGTTGGGCGCCCACGTGGCCAGCCGGCAGAGGCGGGTGACCAGCTCGCCGGGCACCGGCCGCTCGCGATCCATCAGCAGGCTCGTGCGTCGCCGCGTCGCCAGATCGCTGAAGGCGGCGAGCTCGGTTGGCAGGTGGAGCGGCGAGGAGGAGGGGGTGTCGGGCATGGGTTCCTGGAACGGGTGGCACGCCGGAACGATGTCCATCCGGCGGATGTCACCGCCACGCTACCGACGGGGCGCCCGAGGCCCTCGTGCATCCCGACCTACGATCCGGCCCGTGCCCATCCCACCACAGTCCGGGCCCGCAACGCTCGACGCCGACGTGTTGGTGGTGGGCGCGGGTATCGTCGGCCTCGCCACCGCCAGGGCGCTTCTCGGCCGACACCCCCACCTGACGGTGACAGTCGTCGACAAGGAGGACGGTGTCGGCCGCCACCAGACCGGCCACAACTCCGGCGTCGTCCACACCGGCATCTACTACCCGCCGGGCAGCCTGAAGGCGAAGCTCGTCGCCAGCGGCCGGCGGGCGCTCGTTCAGCTGTGCCGAGAGCGGGGGCTGCACCTCGACGTGTGCGGCAAGCTCGTCGTGGCCACCGACGAAGCGGAGGCCGAACGGCTGGCGGCGCTGGCGCGACACGCCGCGGCCAACGGTGTCGCCGCCACCACGATCGGCCCCGAGCAGGTGCGCGAGATCGAGCCCCACGTCGCCGGCGTGGCTGCGCTCCACGTGCCCGGTGCCGCCATCGTCGACTTCGAGGAGGTCGCCCAGGCGATCGCTGGCGGCCTGGCACCCAGAGGCGAGATCCGCCTGGGCACCTCGGTGCACGCGGTGCACCCCGACGGTGCCACCGTCGTGGCCGAGACGTCGGCGGGCCCCGTGCGGGCACGCGCTGCGGTGAACTGCGCCGGCCTCTTCGCCGATGTCATCGCCCTCCGCTCGGGCGCCACCACCGACACCCGCATCGTTGCCTTCCGTGGTGAGTACCACGAGCTGATCGCGAGCCGCCGGCATCTGGTCCGCCACCTCGTGTACCCGGTGGCCGACCCGCGGTTCCCCTTCTTGGGGGTGCACTTCACCCGCATGGTCGACGGCAGCGTCCACGCCGGACCCAACGCCGTGCTGGCGTTGGCCCGCGAGGGATATAGGTGGCGCGACATCGACCGCCGGGAGGTTCGCAGCCTGGCGCTGTCCCCTGCCGTTCGCCGGCTGGCGGTTCGGCACTGGCGCACCGGTGCGGGCGAGGTGGCCCGCTCGACCAGCCGCCGGGCGCTGGTCCGCTCCCTGCAACGACTGGTACCCGAGGTGGAGACCCGCGACCTCGTGCGGGCCGGTGCGGGCGTGCGCGCCCAGGCCGTGCGACCCGACGGCACGCTCGTCGACGACTTCGCCATCGAGCGCCAGGGTCGCGTCGTCCACGTGCTGAACGCCCCGTCGCCGGCGGCCACCGCATCGCTCGCCATCGGCGACCACATCGCCGCCCTGGTCGCGCAGGTCCTCATCTGAGGGATCCAACGACGGGCACCGCTCCAATTCCCGACTGACTCGGTCAAGATTGTCGCGTCGGCGTGTACGATCCCGCAGCGGGCCTCTGACCGGTCCGCCGCCGCTCGTCCGAGCAGAACGATCGAAAGGGACCACACATGGCCATCCACCTCGGTGACACCGCGCCCGACTTCACCGCCGAGTCCACCGACGGCACGATCAACTTCCACGAGTACCTCGGCGACGGCTGGGGCGTGCTGTTCTCGCATCCCGCCGACTTCACCCCCGTCTGCACCACCGAGCTCGGCCGCGTCGCTGCTCTGAAGCCCGAGTGGGAGAAGCGCAACGTCAAGGTCGTCGGCCTGTCGGTCGACCCGCTCGACGACCACAAGGGGTGGAGCGCCGACATCGAGGAGACCCAGGGCACCGCCCTCAACTACCCGCTGATCGCCGACCCGGAGCGCACGGTCGCCGACCTCTACGACATGGTGCCGCCCGCCGCCGCCAACAACCTCACGGTGCGTTCGGTGTTCGTCATCGCCCCCGACAAGACGGTGAAGCTGGTCATCACGTATCCGGCCAGCACCGGCCGCAACTTCGACGAGATCCTGCGGGTCATCGACTCGCTGCAGCTCACCGCCAACTACTCGGTGGCCACGCCGGTCGACTGGACCGACGGCGACGACGTCATCATCTCGCCGGCCGTGTCCGACGAGGACGCGAAGGTGAAGTTCCCCAAGGGCTTCACCGCGATCAAGCCCTACCTACGGGTCACGCCTCAGCCCAACCGCTGAGTCGAGCGCAGGCTCGACGCGCAGCCCGCACGAGGGGACGGCCACCGGCCGTCCCCTCGTTGGGGACGATCCGCATCCCATCGTGTGCACGATCGTCCCCGACCCGGACGCACTGCGACGAGACGCCAGCCCGTTGGGGACGATCCGCATCCCATCGTGTGCACGATCGTCCCCGACCCGGCGGAAAGGGACGTTCGGCGGCGGGGGCCCCGGCGGTCAGCGCGAGCCGACGGCGGGGGCCCGGCGGGTCAGCGGGAACCGTCGGATGAGGCGGCGCTGTCGTCGCTGGCCGCTGCGGCGGCGCACCGGTACACGTGACGCCATCCAGCCGCGTCGATTCCGAGCTCGGCCAGACGGCTGGAGGCCTCGGCCGCGCTTCCTGCGTCGTCGTCGCCGCGGACAGCGGCGGTCTCGGCTCGAGCCAGGCGCACCAGCGCCTGGGCCACCCGGTCGGCAGTGGCATCGGCGAGCTGCTCGGCCGTGTCGAACGCCTCGGCCGCACCAGCGGCGTCGCACCGCCCGGCCCGCACGGCGCCGGCCGACAGCAGCGCGGTGATGCGGTCGAGGTAGGTGGCCCGATCGGCCGCCATGATCTCGGCGATGAGCGAGTCGACCTCGTCGAGGTCGCCCGCCATGGCCCGGGCGCACGCCAGGGCGCTGAGCGCGTAGCCGCTCGGGCGCTCCTCCAGCCCCGGGGTGACCGCGTGGCGGAGGTGCACGAGTGCGTCGTCGAGCTGGCCGAGCTGGGCGAGGGCCAGTCCGAGAGCCACCAGCCGGTCGCCCTCGCCCACGACCGACGGGTCGAGGTCGTCGACGGTGACGAGAGCCGCCGCGCGCAGCGCCCGCTCGGGATCGCCCACCGACACCGCCGCCGCGGCCGCCGCAGTCGGACCGAGCGTGGCGGCGCTGCCGATCTGCCCGCGACCGAGCTCGATCGACAGGTCGATGGTGCGAAACCCCTCACCGACCACGCCCGTGGCGACAAGGGCACGGCCGAGGATCGCCGCCGACTGCACCTCGCGGTCGATGTCGGCGAGGGCGCGGAAGGTGCCGAGCGCGGCCTCGGCCCGCTCGATGGCCTCGTCGGCCCGCCCCGACCACAGCCGGATCGACGCGGTGAGCAGCAGCATCATCCCCTCGGCCCACCGGTCGCCGCGGCCGCGCGACTCGAGCAGCATGCCCTCGGCGATCTGCTCGGCCTCCTCCCAGCGGCCCTGGTGGAAGCGAACCCATCCGCGCAGACCGAGCGCCCAGCCGAGGCCCCCGCTGTCGCCGATGTCGCCGAACTTGGCGAGCGACTCGGAGATGTGATGATCGGCCTCGGACGGCCGACCTTCGAGGTAGGCGAGCCACGCCAGGTTCTGGAGCGCCCACGCCTGACCGCGGCTGTCGCCGATGTCGCCGAACACGTCGAGCGCCATCGAGATGGCGGTGCGAGCACCGTCGGTGTTGCCGCTGAACAGCTCGGCCATGCCCCGCAGGCGGAGCGCTTCGGCCCGGCCGGGCGGTTCACCGGCCGCCGCGAACTCGGCTTCGGCCTCGACGAAGGTGTCGATGGCGAGGTCAAGGTCGCCGTCCTTGTCCTCGATGGTGCCGCGAATGAGCAGGGCCTTGGCGTGGCCCGAGCGATCGTCGATCTGCTCGCTCATATAGAGCGCCTCGACGACGTCGGCGCGTGCCGCATCGAGCCAGCGCATCTCGGCGCGCGCCTTGGCTCGACCGAGCAGGATCGAGATCCTCTCGGGAGTGGGCTCCGGCGGCATGAGCGACTCGGCCCGGTCGAAGAGCCGCTCGGCCACCACGGGGACGGCGCCGGCCTCGGCTCGGCGTGCCGCCTCGATGATCCAATGGAGCGCGCGCTCGGCGATCGTGTCGGGGATCCCCGGAACGTCGTTGAGCTCGGTGAACATCTCGGCCGACGCCCCGTAGTGGTGGGCGAGGCCGTCGACGATGCCGTCGCTCACCTCGGTGCCCCACGTGTAGTTGGTCTCGAGGTACTCGCCGATGCCGTAGTGACGCAGCGCACGCGCCGCCTTGGTGAGCGTGTTGTAGGCCACCTCGCGCACCAGGTCGGACCGGAAGGTGTAGTTGCGCCCGGTCTCATCGAGGACGAACAGCTCCTTTTCGACCAATCCGGCGACGGCCCGCGTCACCTCGTCCTTGCCGCGCTTGCCGTGGCCGGCCCGATCGGCGGCGGCCATGAGCACGAGCGCCTCGACCGTCCCCTCACGCCCGTAGACCGCAGCGTCCTCGAGAGCGCGGCGCTCGGCCCGGGTGAGGCCGTCGAGGCGGGCCGCCACCAGGCCCCGCAACGTGTCGGGCAGGCGGTTGGCGCCCGCGAAGGTCGACACGTCGAACTGGCCCGTACCCGCCGACACCAAGGCGGCCAGCTCCTCGAGGAAGAACGGGTTGCCGCCGCTGCGGTCGAGGAGCGCGCGCCGCAGTTCGGGATCGAGCCGACCGTCGAACAAGGCGTCGAGCAGCACGCCGCTCGACTCGCGGTCGAGGGGATCGACGTTGACCATCAAGGTGTTGTGACGCCCATCGGGCGGAGCCCACGACTCGCGGAACGGTGGTCGCGCCGTGGTGACGAGCATGAACGGCGTGTCGACGAGTCGCTCGAGGAGGTCGGCGAGCAGTTCGCGCACGGGCGCACCCGCCCAATGCAGGTCGGCGATGCCCATCATCACCGGATGGCGTTGCAGGTGCCCTTCGATGAAC
>JAENWR010000158.1 GCA_016649895.1 Acidimicrobiia bacterium
CGCGAGTGGTCGCCGCGCTTCGCGGCGGCGGGCGCGCTCGTGGTCGACAACTCGTCGGCCTGGCGCATGGACCCCGACGTGCCGCTCGTCGTCTCCGAGGTGAACCCCGAGGCCCTGGCCAACATCCCCAAGGGCATCGTCGCCAACCCCAACTGCACCACCATGGCCGCCATGCCGGTGATGAAGGCGCTGCACACCGCGGCCGGACTCCGCTCGATGATCATCAGCACGTACCAGGCCGTCTCCGGTTCCGGACTCGCCGGTGTCGCCGAGCTCGAGGACCAGGTGCGCAAGATCGGCGACGGGTCGGCCGCCCTCACCTTCGACGGTGCCGCGGTCGAGTTCCCCGTTCCCGACAAGTTCCCCGGCCCCATCGCGTTCAACGTGTTGCCCATCGCTGGCTCCATCGTCGATGACGGCATGGGCGAGACCGACGAGGAGAAGAAGCTCCGCCACGAGAGCCGCAAGATCCTCGACATCCCCGAGCTGCGCGTCACCGGCACCTGCGTGCGGGTGCCTGTCTACGCAGGTCACTCGCTGTCGATCAGCGCCAGCTTCGACCGACCGATCTCGCCCGACGAGGCTCGCGAGATCCTGTCGACCGCCCCCGGGGTCCAGGTCACCGACATGCCGACGCCGCTCATGGCCGCCGGCGCCGATGCCACCTTCGTCGGTCGCATCCGCGCCGACAAGGTGCTCGACAACGGCCTGGCGCTCTTCCTCTCGAGCGACAACCTCCGCAAGGGAGCGGCACTCAACGCCGTCCAGATCGCCGAGCTGCTCGCCCGGCGGTAGGGCCCCGGGTCGCCGAGCTCAGCTCGGGGGCAGGCGGATGAACACCTTGAACTCGGCCGAGTCGGAGAACGCCACCATTACGCCCCCACGGCTGAGCCGTCGGGTCTCCAGCGTTGCGACCCAATGTGCCAGGCCACGAGCATCAGGCCCCCGGTTGAGCACGTTGGCATAGACGAGTCGGACGAAGCCGCGATCGTCGAGCTCTCCGTAGAGCGACCGGAACTCGGCCGATCGGGCGAAGTGGTCGGAGACCGCGCCGAGGCTCATCCCGGCGGCGTGCCGCGAGGTCCAATACGCGAGGCCACCGGCGTCGGGGGAACGACCGAAGTGGGCGTGGTACAGCCGCTGGATGCTGAACGCATCGGGTCCCGTCGTGTGGGGCGACGGTGCCGGCGGTGCGGGCTCGGGCGTGGCCGGCATCGGTAGCTCGAGCGCCTCGAGCCACGGGTTGGCTGCGTAGGTCCACTCGGCCGATGTGCACAGACCGCAGGCCTCGCCCTGGAACTGGGCGGCGGCGTCGGGGTCGCCCATCAGCATCCAGCGCGCCCATGCGGTGGTGACGGCCCGGTAGCCGCCCCCGTCGCGCGCCGGCACGAAGTGGTTGGCGCCGAGGAGCTCGCCGTAGGCGGCGGGCACCGCGGTGCTGGCGTCGAAGGCCGAGCGCACCACCGCTGGCCGGATGATCGTGTCGAGCCCGCCCGACAGGAACAGCACGCTGGCCGTCATGTCGGCGGCCGCGAACCCGCCCTGCACCGGCATCGCGGTGTCGACCCGACCCGACCGTGCGGCCTGGATCGCGCCGTACGCACCCTGGGAGTGTCCGCTGGTGGCGGCCCGGGTGGTGTCGACGTGGCCGTAGAAGCGGTTGCTCGGGGTGCGGTCGAACGCGATGAGGTTGTCGAGCCCCCGCAGCATGTCGGCCCCGCTGCCAGCGTTCGGCGTGTTGGCGGCGGCGACGATGAACCCGTGCGACGCCCAGTGCCGCAGCAGCCCCGCGTACGACGTCGGGCTGGCGCCGGTGCCGTTGCCCCACAGGATCACCGGATGACGGACGCCCGCCGCCCCCAGGTCGCTGGGGCTGAAGTAGGTGTGCTCGGATCCGGAGTCGACGACGACCTCGTAGGGACCGGCCGCGCCGAACTCCGATCCGTCCGACGCGAAGCTCGGGGTCTGGGCGCCAACGCCGCCGGCGGGTCCGGCGACCGCCAGCGCCGCAACGGCCAGCAGCGTCACGGCGAGGAGGCGGGCGAGCGATCGGATCGTCGTCATGGCGACGACCGTAGGTCAGGGAGGCGTGTCGACGTAGCGCTGCGCGGCATCGTCGAGCGACATGTCGAGCTGGTTGGCGAGTGACGCCAGCCAAGCCAGCACGTCGCCCAGCTCGTGGAGCTGCTCGTCCGGCGTGCCCTTGCGCACCGCCTGGGCCAGCTCGCCGAGCTCCTCGCACAGCCACGCCACCGTGGCCGCGATGCCGCGCTCGCGGTCGGCGGCCCCGTAGTGCCGCTCCATCAGGGCCTGGAACTCGGCGATCTCCATCCGGCCGACGTTAGATGCGGCGGCGTTTGAGGGAGCGACTTCGGGCGTCGCCTGATCTCATCCTTGGATCATGCCGCCGGGTGGTCGCCGTCGTCGTCATCGCCCGCGTCGCCTGAGTCTCTGTCGCCCGAGTCTCTGTCGCCTGAGCTTCTGTCGCCGGAGCTTCTGTCGCCGGATCCATTGACGGCCGAGCCCCGTTCGCCGGAGTGCTTCCGTTTGGGTGGGTTCTTGCGGTGGCGGCCGGGGTGGTGTTTCGGGCAGCGGGCTTGTGCGTTGTTGTGGTTGGTGGGGCCGCCGTGTTCCCAGGGTTCGATGTGGTCGATGTCGCATTGTTCGGCGGGGACCTGGCAGCCGGTGTGGTGGGTGCAGTGGCGGTCGCGGATCTCGACGGCGCGGCGGGTGCCGGCGACGAAGAGGCGGCTGGTGCGGCCGAGGTCGATGACGCGGCTCTTGGTGTCGAACACGGCGCGTTCGATGTCGGCTTCGACCAGCAGCGGGAGGATCTCGCCGGGGGTGATCTGGGTGCCGTTGGACAGCTCACAGATCCGGCCCGTCAGGGTGGGGTGGTCGACGTGCACGGTCACCAACGGGACCGGTTTGCGAGCCCCTGTGGGCATGGCGGCGGATCGTCGTGCCATCTCGATGAGTGCGTCGTAGCGGCGTTGCGCGTTGGATCGCCACAGGTCGGCTTGAGACGCGGTGTTGCCCAAGCGGCTGCGGGCTTCGGCCCAGTCGGCGGCCCACAGTTCGTGTTCGATGCGTCGGAGGGCTTCGGTGAAGATGGCGTAGCCGATGGGTTCGAACTCGACGTCGAGCATGCCGGTGCCGTCGAGCCCGGTGGAGAGGTTGAGCTTGCGGTTGCGGTACCGCTTGAGGGCGTCGTCTTCGGCGTCGTCGGGTGCCGCCCAGTGGATCCAGTGGTTCACCAACTTGACGAAGTCGGCATAGGACAGCTCGACAGCGCGGGCCACGAGCCACTCCTCGTCGGTGGCGAAGTGCTCCGGGACCTTGCCTGCGGCTGTGGCGAGCAACACCACGTGGCGCGACGAGAGACGACCGGCGGTGTGGGCGGCGTCGACCAGTTCCATGGTGCGGAGCTGGCGGCCCCGCCGCACCACCGCCGCACACTCGGCGCCATCACGGTGAGCAGCCCGCCCCAGCCAGGCGCCACACGACTTGGAGCCGTCGTTGGTCCAGATCTTCGATGCATCCACCCGAGCCGCGACATGCGCGGTGACCGCCTCGAGCTGGGTGCCGGCGCCCATGAGGTCGACCAACAGATCAGCCAGCTCCGGCTCCACCGCCGTGTCGAGATCACCCGCCGACACGTCGGCGACCGCCGCAACCATCTGCTTCACGAGGATGCCGAAAGGCAGGTGATCCGCCGTCATGCCCCTAAGTGTAGCCGAACACCAGTTCGATGCAAACCCTTTTCACCATCTTTTGGTGCCGCGGGCGGCAATCGCGTC
>JAENWR010000024.1 GCA_016649895.1 Acidimicrobiia bacterium
CGCCCCGAACATCTCGTTCAAATCCAACCCGTCCATCAGACCCACCACCCCCATCGACCGCCCGGCTACAGCGCCGGAATCAGCCCACAGAATGGCTGAAGATCAACTACGCCACCCACACGAAACAGCGAGGAGCCCCCAGGGCGATGTGGCCGACGGCTTGGCCTGCCTCGACGACGCGATGCTCTACGCGGTGGAGGGGCGCCTCGGGCCCTACGCCACGGGCAAGGTCTATTGCAGCCTGACCAGCGCGTGTGAGGAGCTCGGCGACATGCGCCGTGCGGCGGAGTGGACCGAGGCGACGGCAAGCTGGGCACAGCGGCACCCGTTCACGATCTTCCCCGGCATCTGCCGGGTGCATCGGGCGGTGGTGATGGGCTGGCGGGGCGACCTTTCCGGTGCCGAGCGCGAGGCGACCAAGGCCTGCACCGAGCTCATCGACATCCACGCGCCGAATGCCGCCGAGGCTTTCGCCACGGTCGGTGACATCCGCCGTCAGCTCGGCGATGTCGATGGCGCCGAGGCGGCGTTCGCAAGGGCCGAGGAGCTCTGCGGTCGGCCGTGTTCGGGGCTGGCTCTGCTCCGACTCGACCAGGGTCGACCCGATGACGCGGCCGCGATCATCAGGCGGGCGCTCGACGATCGACGATGGGACCGGCTGGGCAGGGCGATGTTGATCCCCGCCGATGTGCAGATCTCGTTGGCGCTGGGTGATGTGGCTGCGGCGCGCCGTTCGGCGGATGAGCTCGAGGTGATCGCCCGCGATGTCGATGCCGATACGCTCCACGCCGCTGCACTGTCGACGCGCTCGAGGGTGCATCTCGCCGAGGGCGACGCCGACGCCGCTGCTGCGATGGCGCGCCACGGTCATTTGCAAAGTATCGGCGGGATCCCGAGCAGGTCGAGCGTGGTGTCGGGCTGACGGGCGAGTTGACGGGTTGCCGCCGCGATGTTGACTGTGCGGTAGGTGGTGTGGCGGATGATGCCGATCGCGAGGTTGCGCAGGGTCACGAGCACACGAGGGAGGGTCCCGGTGCGAACTTGGGAGCGGTCCTCGTCGAAGGTGTTGTCGCGGACCCAGTGCAGGCTTTCGATCGACCAGTGTCCTCTCACGAGGCGAAGGAGATGTTCGACGCAGGCCTCTTGTTCGGTGAGGTCGGTCACGTAGAAGCGGCTAGCTCGCCGCCTCCGGCGAGTGGGCCCGGAGGTGCGCGGGGATCCACTCACCCAACAGATCGAAGATCTCCTCGTCGGCCTCGGTGAGCATGTGGCCGGCCCCCGGGTAGAGCACCAGCTCGCCGTCGGTCAGCATCCGGACCATCTCGCTGGCCATGGGGGGCAGCAGCTCGTCGCGGTCGCCGTGCAGGTGGAGCGCCGGGCAGGTGAGCGCTTCGCCCTCCTCGCATCCGCCAGCCTGCGTGGCGGCGGTGACCACACCGGCGGCCATGTGGCCGAGTGCCACAGCCGTCTGGATCGCCACGGCCCCACCGAAGGAGTGGCCGACCACGACGAAGCTCCGCGCCCCACGCCGCGCTGCGAGCTCGGCGGCTGCCATCACGTCGAGGACGCAAAGGTCGATGTCGTTCGGCACGCGGTAGCCCACACGTATGGTGCCGATCCCGCGTTCGGCGAGGTGGACGCCCAGGCGGTGGTAGAGGCCGCGGCCGGGCCCGAGCAACCCACCCATCGCGCCGCCGGCCATGAGCGCCACCTGGCGGTGATCGGCCTCGCCGTGCCACAACATGGTGAGGAGCCCCGAGCGGGTGTACATCTCGATGTGGTCGAGGCTCGGGGCGATGGTCACCTCGGTGGCCGCCAGGGTGCCGAGTGCCGCAAGGGGACCGGGCGCCCCGGCGTGGTCGGCAGCATCGGTCATCCGGCCAGTCTGTCCCGTCGGCGACGGTGGCGCGGGATTCGGTCACCGGTGGGTGCTCGCCCCGCCTACACTCGGCTACCCGGTGGGGCCACCCACCGCATGCGCCGGTGCCCGAGCGGCCCAAGGGAACGGCCTGCAAAGCCGTACAGTCGTCGGTTCAAATCCGACCCGGCGCTCCAACTGGTGTCCGACCAGAGTCGAACACCTTGAGCACGTGCCCGCAGACCGCCCCGTTTGGGCGGTCTCGGCGCGTTCCTGCTGTTCACGCGCGTGTCGTTCATGTCCGCCGGTAGGTGGTGTGCTTGCCCGGACCGCCGTCGAGGTCGACCAGCTTGCGATCTCGGAGCGCGCGGAGAGCCTTGCGGACGGTCGGTTCCTTCCGTCCGGTCCCCTCGGCGAGCTCGGTGGCAGTGGCGGGGCCGCGGCCGAGCTCGCGCAGGAGAGCTTCCTGGGTTGCGGTGAGGTCGGGCTTGGAGGGGGTCGTGGTGGTGCGTCGGAGGATGGCGGTGAACCGGAGGCCCGTGTCGGAGAACATCGGCTGGGGCATCCCGGCCGCATCGGCGGCTTCTCGGATGATCGGGATGCCAGACGCAAGGGCCTCGACGACGCGGTCGCCACCGGGGAGACGGACGTGCTGACAGATGGAGACGAGCTGGCCGTTGCGTGCGGACGTGACGTGGTCATCTCCAAGCCGGTCGACGGTGATGCCGTACAAGCCGCCCGGGTTGGCGATCACGAACCGGTCGGGCAGTAGGCGGACCTCGATCGCCTGGCCTTGCGACCACTGGTCGAGGTCACGGTGGATGAGTGCGTTGGAGAGGAGCTCGCGGATCGCCGCGAGCGGGTATTCGGTGACGTCACGCACCTGCCCCGTTTCCGAGTCGGCGGCGACGTAGGTGTCGAAGGTGCGGAGCGCCCAGTCGAGTGCTGCGTCAAGGATGCGCGGGATCGGACCCGACAGTACGACGGTGTTTCGGGCGCGGGCACCAGCGGGAGCGCCTTGGCTCGGCGCGGCTGTCATCTGGATCACGTAGCGCGGGAACCACTGCTGGGGGTGGAGCCCGAGTGCGAGCACGCCGGCGATGGTGGGGACGTCCCGGCTGGTGACGACGCCGCCTCGGCGGAGCATCTCCTCGGGAGCGAACCGTCCGAGGCCGGTTGGGTCTCGTTCGGTGGCGGTGGCGACCCATGAATCGACGAGTTCGGGGTCAAGGTCGTTGCGCGTGGCGCCGTCGACCGGCTGCTTGTCGAAGGTCGGCTGTGTCCGTTGAGCCAGGAACCCCTGCTCCTCAACTTCGGACAGCTCGAAGTCGCCGTCGTAGCCGCGGAGGTAGGCCCTGCGGTTGGGAGCGCGACATGGCTTGGCTGAGCGGTCCGTCTCGGCGACACGGGCGACCACGATCGGTACACCCTCGAACGTAGCGTCGACAGTGAAGTCCAGGTTCACAGGCGGATTGCAGTTCCGGGCGACCTGGCTGAGCGACTGCATGAGCCCATTGGGGTCGGGGATGCCGACGGGTGAGAAGCCGACCTTCTCGTCCAGGCCCAGTACGAGGGTCCCTCCACCGGGTAGGTTCGACAGCGCACTCAGGGACGAACCGACGCTTGGGCTGAGGCCACCACCTGCGGCCTTCACCTCGATGGTGGTGGTGTCGCCACCGGCCCCTCGGAGGAAGGTCACCAGCTCGGTCATGTCGGTGGCCACCGCTGAAATGTAACCCAGGCTGGTTACATTTCATAGGGCCCGGGTTACATTACGAAGGGGTGAAGGTCCCGGAAGTCCGCAGGCCTACTGACCTCGCCCATCAGGCCCGTGCTTCTGCCGGCTGGGTGTAGGGCTCGATGCCGTGACCTATCAGACGAGGGCACTCTTGATGGCCTGATGTACGGGGCAGCGTGGTGGTTCGTCCATGTCGAAGTCCTCCAACATGCTCACCCCCGGCTGTGCGATCGCCCGCGGCGATGTTCCTCGGTGTGGCCACGTTGCGCTGTGTACGAGGAACGGGTGGCACACGAAGACGTCGCCGGCGGAGCCGGTCGCCCAAGCGGACGGGCGGTCGAGCGTCGACTCCGGGAACTGGATCGTCTGAAACGATGTGCCCGTCTCGCCGAAGGGGACCAGCAGACGGGGGATGTCCATGTGCGATCCGACCTTGATCTCGGACGGTGCATCGTCGTCGGTCACGTCGGTGAACAAGAAGAGGCAGAGGAGGCCCCGCCCGCGGCTCGAGTAGTTGACCCGGAGCTCGCCTCCGACGTCGAAGCTGCCGTCGAAGTGCCACCCGGCATCGCCTGGGTCGTCCGGGTGGGGGAAGCGCACCGGGATCGATCCCCCGACGCCGCGGAGGCGCCTCCAGCGGCCAGGCCCCAACAGCTGGTCGTAGACAGACCACAACACCGGCTGCGTACCAGCGCGTGCGAACGCGTCGGTCCACGGACATGCCAACCTCACGACCGGGGACGTCCACGTGGACGGATCTTCAGGGTCGGCCCCGCGAGCCCGAAGGCCGTCATCGATCTCTTGGCGGCACTCCTCGACGATCGTCGACGGCACAGCTCCACGGATGGCAACGAAGCCATCGCGGACGAAGTTCTCCACCAGCACCGTGTCTGGATCGCCGGAACCGGCATCAGAGTTCATCGTGACAGACTCGCATTCGCAGGCGACCCAACCGAGTGGTTTCACGGCCCTGAGCTAGAGGTTGCGATGCACTACTGCCAGGAATGTCCTGAACCGAGCGTGATGACTCCCGACCGGCATGGGGCTGCTTGTCCCACATGCGGCCACATCGATCCGGTCGCTGCGCGCCAACCGGTCTTCGTCGTGGCCGGAGCGTCCGGGTCTGGCAAGTCGACGATCCTGCCCCATCTCCTTGCTGAGCTGGCGGGGGTCGCCGTCGTCTTCGATTGCGACTGGCTCATCGACCCCCTCGGAGGAGAGAAGGGGATCGCGGGTGTGGACTGGGCGGCGTTCCGCGATGCCTGGCTTCACGTTGCTCACGGGGTGGCCCAGAATGGTCTACCGACCGTGTTGCTCGGTCCCTTCATCCCTGCACATCTCGACGAGCTCCCCGGCCGTCGGTGGGTGACCGACGTCCACTACGTCGTCCTCGACTGTCCCGACGACGAACGCCGCCACCGGATCGAAGCCCGCCCGCCCTGGCGATCTCGTGACATCGAGGATCAGGTCCTGTTCGGGCAGCGCCTCCGCGACAACCTCCCCGACAGCGTCGACACCTCGTGTGGATCACCAGCAGAGTCCGCGCACCAGGTGGCCATCATCATCCGCCGCCACCTTGATGGATAGCGCGCCACGACCGAGCGCCTCTGATCGTGAATGGAGATGATTCGTCAGGCGCCCGTGAAGTTCCCGGGCCGTCGTTCGCTCACCGCACGGATCCCTTCGGCGGCATCGGCGGTCGACGACAGCTGTCGCTGTTGTTCGGCCTCGTGACGGGTGGCGGCCCGGACCCTGTCAGCCTGCCCGCTGCGCAGCGTGCGGTTGATGGCTCGCAGCGCCAGCGGGGCGTTGACTGCCATCCGTCCCGCCAGCTCGACCGAAGCCGCTCGAAGCTCGTCGGCCGCGACGCAACGATCGGCCAAGCCCATCTGCGTGGCCTGCTCGCCAGTGAAGCGGGCGCCGGTGAGCACGACCTCGGCCGCCGTGGTCGGTCCGACCAGCTCGGGAAGCAGCACCGACAGACCGAAGCCCTGGTGGATGCCGAGCGCTCCGAAGTTGGCGGCGAAGCGGGCCTCGGGGCACGTGACCCGCATCGTCGCGGTGAGGGCGAGTCCGAGGCCGCCGCCGATGGCCGGTCCCTGGACGGCGGCGATGAACGGGGTCGACATCTCGCACAGGCGGGCCGCTGCGGCATAGAGGCGCTCGGTGGTGGAGCCACCCACGGGCTCGCGGGCGCTGCCGGTGCCGAGGGGTCCCTCGGCGGCGGCGAAGTTGGCACCGGCGCAGAACGAGCGCCCCTGCGCGCACAGCACGGCAGCACGCACCTGCGCGTCGGACTCGAACGACTCGAGCGCGGCAACGACCGCCTCGACGAGTTCGGGGGTGAGGAAGTTGTGGGGCGGGGCCTGTAGCTCGATGACGGCTACGTTCCCCACGATGTCGATGCCAACGGGAGCGGTCACCCGGCCACCCTACGCAGCGGACGTGACGCGAGGTTGCTCAGTCGACGTGCTGGCGCCCCGCGATGGACAAGGCAGCTGCCCCGGCCGCCAGCACCACGGTGCCGAGGGCACGCCGGGGGAGCGTCGAGATGGCACCCAGGGTGGCGGTGGCATCGACGAGGTCGGCGGCGGCCGAACAGGTGAGCCAAAGGCGCACCGGCTCACCACGGTTGAGGGCCCGCAGGGTGCCGGCGCCGATGGCCAGGTCGCGCACGCCCATGCACCGGACCGCGACCCGAACCTCGCGCATGTCGACGACATCACCGAGCCACGATCGGCTGGCGCGCGGGGCGACGAGCATCACGCTTCCGAGGCCCAATCGGCCGATGGCGAGAAGTCGGGCGATGTGTCGGTGGTCGATGCGGGAGATCACCTGTGCAGTGTGCCAAACGGTGATGGATGCGCCGTCCACCCGCGGCGGCGATCCATGCTGGTGACCATGTCGTCGGTCTCGGACAGCTTCTCTCGATGAGCGAGACGGATCCGGGTGGCTGGCACCAGGCATCGGACGGTCGGTGGTTCCCGCCCGATGTGGTGCTCCCGCCCGGCCTCACCCGCATGCCCGGCGGTTCCACGGTTCTCGAGGGCGTCGAGGTCCACCACGAGCCTGCGGTCCCGTTCACCCGGATGGAGCGCCGTCGACTGACGACCAACTCCGACGACGATGGTGTGGGTGGACCGATCCATCCCCGACCCACGATCTACTTCGGCCGGCCGCCCGGCACCGAGAACCGACGTGCAGGCGGCGCGGCGCTGATCGGAGCGCTGCTCCTGGTGCTGGCCAGCGTCGTGCCGTGGGCGACGCGCCACCCCAGCCACCTCCAACCGTCCGCCGTCGGTTGGAGCGACGCCAACGGTGCCATCGGGTCGGGATGGATCGCCCTGGCGATCGGTGCTGTCGCCCTGGGGCTCGCCGCTGCCGCCCTCATGGGCCGGGTCGACACGTGGTTGCGCGTCGCCGACGGCGTTGCCGGGGTCGTAGCGGTGATCCTGGCCCTCGTGGAGGGGGTGAGGATCGGCCGTGCGTCGTCGGTCGTCCACGATCTCACCGATGGGGTGGTCGATCTGAAACCCACGTGGGGGCTCATCCTCGTGGTGGCCGGAGGGCTCTCGCTCGTGGTCGCTGCGGCCGTCCACCGCACCGATGTACCGGCGTGGCGCCGGGAGTGAGGCTGCTCGCAGGGGTGCTACGCTCCTGCATCCACGGGTCGTCGTCAGGCGGTCGCCCGGGCGCATAGCTCAGTTGGTTAGAGCACTACCTCGACACGGTAGGGGTCACAGGTTCGAATCCTGTTGCGCCCACCAGCAGTCCCCGCAACCGAAGCTCCCCGCGGTCACGCAGGCCCCGCACCACGCGATGTGGTGGGAGCGACGGCGTAGGCCCAGCGCTCGTGCCACACCTCGTGGTACACCCCCTCGTGGAGGTAGTCGCGCACGGTTCTCATCGGTGGGCGTTGCCCGCTCCGCCGCAGCAACCAGTAGGGGAACACCGTGGCCACCGCGTAGTGCGCCGCCACGAGGGGCAGGTAGAGCGGCCCGAGCAGCCGGGCTTGTAGCACGTGGACGTCTTCGTGGGCGTCGACTCGATCGTTGCTCCCGGCCTTTACGATGCCCACCGTGGTGGCGTATCCGGCGATGGCCGGCTGCTCGAGCCACAGCGTTCCCGAGCCGGTGCTGCGCGCTGGTACCCCTCGGTTGCCTCGGAGCCACTGGTGGTGGTGGAAGACCGCACCGGCGAGGGTGTTGGGAGCGCTCCACGTGCTGTCGACGAACCAGCGCCACGCACCGGCCGGCGTGGCGGTGTACGGACGGTGGCGAGCGACGCTCGCGCCGTAGGGCGCCATGGCCACCGTGGCAACGGACGCCGCGAGGGCCGCTCCACGTCGGCCCATGGCCGCAGCACCCACCGTGGCACACACGGCCGCGACGAGCACCACCTGGCCAGCGGCGGAGGGGATGGCTGGCAGGAGCCGAGGGGTGGTGGCGAGGCTGACGACCGCTCCTGGCTCCGCGTCCACGTCTCCAGCGTAGGTGTGCGCGGCTCAGCGGCCCTTGGCCGCTTCGCGCTGCCGCTTCAGCGCCTCTCGCTGCACGCCGAACACCGCAGTGACCAAGCGGTCCCCCTCGGCCGGTGTGAGCGCACGGAACTGCGTCCGCACCACGACTGCACCGCTGCCGTTCGGCTGCGTGGCGACGACCACAGCGTCGTGATCGTGTTCGAGGCGATCGCTTCGGAAGCTGACGCGGACCTCCTCGCCGGGGTCGGGAGGTGCAGCGTCGGGCCACAGGAGCGCCATCCCGCCCGCGCTGAGGTCCACCGTCGTGCTCCGCAGCACCTCGTCGGAGGCGACCCGGAGGATCGTCACCGGGAGCTCCACGTGGACCCGAACGTGCTCTCGACGCTGGATCCGCTCGGCGTGCTCGGGGCCGGCGACGGTGATGCGAGACTTGCGGTGGTTGAGCGCCAGCGGCTCCGAGGTCAGCAGGACGCTGTCGAAGGTGTGCACGCCCGCCGGTTCGATGTAGCTGCACCGCACCTTCGCTCCGCTCCGCAGGTTCGTGTCGTCGAACACCTCCACGACCGCAGCCAGGGCCTGGGACGCCGTGGCGATCGTGGTGCCCAGGATTTCGGCCGGTCGGCCGTCGACCTCGTGCAGGATCGCCTTCATGTCGGGCCGGAAGATGAGGGTCATGGGATGGTGTGGTCGCCCACGGGGATCGGCGGATGGGTGCAGATCTCCCTGGAGTCGGCCGGTGGCGACGTCAAATGAGGCCGGTGGACGACGAGTTGGAGCCAGGTGGTCGCGCTGGCCGTGGATCTTCGTCGTACGGAGGGGGCAAGGCGACGACGAACACCCCTGCACCCAGCAGCCTGAGCAGGCCGACGGCCCCCGACGCCGCACCGAGGGTGGCCACCGCCGTGACCCCGGCGGCCACCAGGGGACCTCCCGCCTGTCCGATGTCGGAGACGAGGCGCCACACCCCGAGGAACGAGGCGCGTCCGGCCGGCGGGGCGTAGTCGGCTCCCAGGGTCATGACGATGCCGCTCCCCAGGCCGTTGCCGATTCCCATGACGATCCCGGCGGCGGCTAGCTGCGCGAACGAGTCGGTGAAGGGGACGGCGGCGAAGCCGATCGAGAGGATGGTGAGGCACGGAACCGCCACCGCCCGACGACCGAGCCGGTCCGACAGGAGCCCGACTGGGTAGAAGAGCGTCATGTCCATGGCCGACGAGATGCCGAAGATGACGCTCACCTGAGCCGCATCGAGACCGATGTGGGTTCCCCACAACGGCACGATGGCGTGGCGTGATGAGCGCAGCACGCTGAGGCAGGTGGCGCCCACCCCCGCGGTGCGAAAGACATGACCATGGTCGCGCAGGATCTGCATCACCGGAAGGTGGTGGTGGGCGACGGCCTGGGCAGCCGCGTGGGGGTCGGGTACCGCCATCATCACGATCAACCCCGCGACCGCCAGCGCGATGTGCACCAGGTACGCACCATCGAGGCCGATCGCCACGATCGCAACGGCCCCGATGAACGGGCCGATGAAGTTGCCGATTCGCTGCACACCCCCCAGGGTCGACAGCGCCCGTCCCCGGAGGTGGAACGGCATCACCTCGCTCACGTAGGTGAGCCGAGCGAGGAGCCACAACGACCAGCCGCAGCCCATGACGAACATGAACCCGGCGAAGACGTACGGTCCGGGGCTCAGGACGCAGCCGACGAGCGCGACGCCGAGGATGCCGGTACCCAGAGCCATCGCTCGGCGCTCGCCCAGCCGGCCGATGAGGGCCCCGGCCGGGATGTCGAACGCCATGGTCCCGATGCCTCGGACGGCGACGATGAGCCCGGCGAGGGCGGCAGAGGCCCCCAGGTCGTCTGCGGTCAGGGCCACGATCGGTATGACCGCGCCCTGGCCGATCGCGAAGAGCAGAGCCGGCAGGTAGACGGTGGCGGTGAGCGACCGGAGCGTGGGGGTGGCCTCACTCATCGCACGGCTCCATGTCGAACCGTGACGCTACCTGCGTCCGGTTGGGGGCGCGAAAGGGCCCCGGCGCCGAACGGCGACCGGGGCCCCACCGACGAGCCGGGGCTCAGCGCTTCTTGGTCTTGCCGAGCAACCACGCCTTCATCGGAGCCGAGGTGCTGAGCTTGATCGAGCGCGACTTGCCGATCTTGACGGGCGCACCGGTCTGCGGGTTGCGACCGGTTCGAGGGGCGCGCTCGCTCATGCTGAACGCACCGAAGCCGGGCCAGCTGACCTTCTCGCCGGTCTTGACCGTCTCGGCCGTGAGGTCGAAGAAGGCGGCGAGGACGGCGTCGGCCTGGGTCTTCGTGACGCCGGAGCGCTCGGCGACGCTGGTGATGAGCTCTGACTTGGTGGCCACTTGAGGGGTCCCTCCGTTGGGGGTTGGTACGAACAGGTCGTGTGTGGCGAGAGTTTGTCAGGCGTCGACCGCTGATCGGTGGACCTGCCGAGCCGGAACCTCACGTGGGAGCTGGACCGGAGCGCGCGTCGGCCACCCACCCGGCGACGAGCTCGCCCAGCACCGGCAGGGTGACGCCACCCGATCCAAGGACGGTGTCGTGGAACCCGGCGATGTCGAAGCGCGACCCCAGCTCGGCCGCGGCCCCGGCCCGCAGCGACGCGATCTCGCGCTGCCCCGTCTTGTACGCGACGGCCTGACCGGGGATGGCCACGTAGCGGTCGATCTCGGCTTCGAGCTCGTCGACGCCCACAGGCGACCGTTCGAACAGGTAGTCGCGGGCGCGCTGGCGGCTCCATCCGAGGGCGTGGATGCCGGTGTCGACCACCAGGCGGCCGGCCCGCCACGAGTCGCCCGCCAGCATTCCGAGCCGGGCGATGTCGTCGCTGTAGAGGCCCATCTCGTCGGCGAGCCGCTCTGCGTACAGTGCCCATCCCTCGACGTACGCCGTGCTCCCCGAATCGAGGCGGCGGAACGTGGGCAGGCCGTCGAGCTCGTTGGCGAGAGCGAGCTGGAGGTGGTGTCCGGGTATCGCCTCGTGGAACGCGATCGACTCGGCCTCGACCCGGCTCTGGTCGGTGGGGTTGCGGCGGTTCACGAAGTAGGTGCCGGGGCGCGACCCGTCGGCCGTCGGTGGGAAGTAGTAGGCGCCTGGAGCGTCGGCGGCGAGGAACTGAGGCACGGGTTCGACCCGGCATGGGGCCTGGGGAAGTCGCCCGAACCACCCGGCCATCGCGGCCGTGGCGCGTTCGAGCGTAGCCTCGGCCAGCGAGACGATCTCGTCCGCGGAGCCGAACCGCAGACCAGGGTCCTCGCGCATCCGGCGGAACAGGGCGAGGTGCGGAGGCGGATGAGCTCGGCGTAGAGCTCGTCGCCACCGTCGAGCCAGCACAGGCCCGCCCGCTCGTCGGGACGGGCGATGGGCAGCAGCTCGGCGGCGAACATGTCACGCATGCGCTGGTAGGCGGGACGCACCCGAGGTGCGCACGGCCTGGCGCAGGTCGTCGCGCCACGCTGCTTCGCCGGGCCATCCCTCCGGCCCGGTGAGGTTGACGAAGACGTCGTCGTCGAGGGGCGACGCGAGGTAGCCGTCGATGCTGCTGAGTGAGCGCGCGATGCAGAGCTGCGCGGGTGCGCGTCCCTTCGCGGCACCGGCGCGGAACCTCTCGATCGCCTGGTCGAGGGCGGTGCCGAGATGTCGGAACCGGTCCGTGAGCATGTGGGCCTGCTCGGCGTCATCGGCGGCCATCTGCGGCGCGCTGATGAGGTAGCCGACGTGCGGGCCGTCCATCTGGTCGCTGCGCAGCTCGATGAGCGACAGTTCGATCGAGCGCATCCGATCGGCCAGGTCCGAGGCGAGCAGCCGCGCCGTGACGGCGTCGATGCCGAGCAGCGCGCCATGGTCGACCCGCGCCAGCCGGTCGCGCAGCGATCCGAGCGCGTCGTGCTGTGCCTGGTCACCGTCCTCGGACAGGTCCTCGATCTGGTCGTCGTAGCGGTGGTCGCCGAGCAAGGTGGCGTAGGTCGGGGAGTGGCGCATGGTGACCTCCCAGTACTCGGCGGCCAGGGCGGCCAGCTGGCGACTGCTGTCAGACGTTGCGTCGGCCACGTCGAGCGCCTCCTCGGCGGGAGTGGTGAGGGCCGGTGCTGGCCCCGTTACTCTCGCGAGGATGCCCTACGGCGACGTGTCGGTCGATCACGATCCTCCCGGCTACCCACAGCGATGGGAGTCCGACGTTCTGCTCGTCGACGGCGCAACGGTGAGGGTGCGTCCGATCCGTCCCGACGACGCCGACCGCATCGTGGCGTTCCACAACCGCCAGTCGCCCGAGAGCATCTACCTGCGGTTCTTCTCGGCCCGCCCTCGTCTGTCGCCGCGCGACGTCGAGCGCTTCACGCAGGTCGACTACGTCGATCGGATGGCCTTCGTCGCAGTTCTGGGCGACGACCTCATCGGCGTGGCCCGCTACGACCGCGACCCCGACACCGGTGCCGCCGAGGTCGCCTTCATCACCGACGACTTCCACCACGGTCGGGGTCTGGCCACGCTCCTCCTCGAGTACCTCGCTGCTGCCGCCCGCGAGCAGGGACTCACCCGCTTCACGGCGACCACCCTGCCGCAGAACCGCAAGATGCTCGGCGTGTTCAAGCAGGCTGGCTTCGAGGTCTCGACCCGCTTCAGCGACGGGGTCATCGAGGTGCGACTCGGCATCGAGGAGACGTCCGAGGCGCAGGCCGCCATCGAGGACCGCGAGCGCCGAGCCGAAGCACGCTCGGTCGCCCGGCTGCTGTCACCTCGCTCGGTCGCGGTCATCGGCGCCGGCCGCCAGCGCGGCGGGCTCGGTCACGAGGCGTTTCGCAACGTGCTGGCCGGCGGCTTCGCCGGCCCCGCCTACCCGGTCAACCCATCCGCGCCCTACGTGCTCAGCGTTCGCACCCATCCCACCATCGGTGACATCCCCGACGAGATCGACCTGGCGGTCATCGCGGTTCCGGCACCCGAGGTGCTCGCCGTCGTCGAGCAGTGCGTCGACAAGGGCGTGCAGAGCCTGGTCATCATCTCCGCGGGGTTCGCCGAGACGGGCGAGGAGGGCGCCGAACTTCAGCGACGCATCGTCGAGCTGGCTCGGGGCAATGGCATGCGCCTCGTCGGGCCGAACTGCATGGGAGTCATCAACACCGCCCCGATCGTGTCGTTGCGGGCCACGTTCGCGCCGGTGGCGCCGCCCGCTGGTGGCGTGGCGTTCCTGTCGCAGTCGGGCACCCTCGGCACCGCGATCCTCGAGAACATGGCCGACCTCGGCCTGGGGGTGTCGAGCTTCCTCTCGCTCGGGAACAAGGCCGACGTCTCGTTGAACGACCTCCTCCAGTTCTGGGAGCAGGACGAGCGAAGCGATGCCGTCCTGCTCTACCTCGAGTCGTTCGGCAACCTGCGCAAGTTCAGCCGCATCGCCCGCCGGGTCGGGCGCGCCAAGCCGATCGTCAGCGTGACGAGCTCTGGTGCCCGACTCGATCGGGCCGACGCACTCGGCCTTCCCGCCGACGCCACGCTCGATGCCCTTCTCGCGCAGGCGGGCGTCATCCGGGTGTCCACCCTCAACGCGCTGTTCGACGTCACGCGCGTCCTGGTGAGCCAGCCGCTGCCTCAGGGGCGCCGCGTCGCCATCGTCTCGAACTCCACCGGTCCGGCACGCCTCGCCGGCGACGCCTGTCGGGGTGCGGGTCTCGAGGCAGCACAGCTCGCGACCCACACGCAGGAGGCCATCGCCGCTGCGGTACCGATCGCGACCCACACCGCCAGCCCTCTCGACCTCACCCACGAGGCCGGACCGTCGGAGTACGAGGCGTCGCTGCGTCACGTCCTCGCCGACGACGGGGTCGACGCGGTGATCGCGATCTTCGCCCCACCGCTGCTCGCGCGCACCGAAGAGGTGGCCCGCGCCATCGCCGCGGCGGCGGATCGGTCGCACAAGCCGGTGATCGCCATCGTGCTCGGCGCCGACACCCGCCGGGGGAGCATCGCCGCCGACCTCGCGGTGCCGGTGTTCGCCTTCCCCGAGGAGGCCGCCCGCGCCCTGGGCCGCGTGGCGCAGTACCGGGCATGGCTGGCCGAGCAGGACGGGGTTCTACCCCAGCTCGCCGGCATCGACGCCGAGCGTGCGGTGGCGCTGGTGCACGACGAGCTGTCGGCCACCTCGCCCGGCGCGCCTCGGCCCCTCGATAGCTCGGTGGCGGCCGAGCTGGTCGGGACCTACGGCATCGAGGTCCTCGAGTCGCGGGTCGTTGCCACGGCCGACGAGGCTGTCGCGGCCGCCAGGACGCTCGGGTATCCGGTGGTGTTGAAGGCGACAGGAATGGAGCGCCTCCAGAAGACGGAGTCGGGCGGCCTCGCCGTCGACCTGCACCGCGACGACGAGGTGCGCCAGTCCTACGATCGCATGGTCGAGGCGCTCGGCGATGCCATGCATCCGGCGCTGGTGCAGGCCATGGCGCCACCCGGTGTCGACGTGGCGGTGCGGGTGGTGCAACGGGCTGCCGTCGGTGCCGTCATCTCGATCGGGGTGGGTGGCGTGGTCGTCGACCAGGTCGGCTTCGACTCTCTGCGCTTCCTCCCGCTCACCGACATCGATGCCGACAACCTGGTCGGTGCGTCGCGCCTCGGCGGGCTGATCCCGGCGGGTTCGCCGGAGCGGGTCCACCTCGCCGATCTCTTGCTCCGCCTGGCGCAGCTGGCCGAGACCGTGCCGCAGCTGGCTGATCTGCGGCTGAACCCGGTGATCGTGTCGGCCACCGGGGCCGCTGTCACCGACGTGCAGGTCGAGCTCGCCCACTGGACCGGCGACGAGCCGCACGTGCGGCGGCTCGACGACGACCTGTAGGCCACCCACTCATGGTCGCGGCTCCCGCGGCAGGCCGAGGACCCGCTCGCCCAGGATGTTGCGGAGGATCTGGGTGGTACCGCCCATGATCGTGTAGCCGGGGGCATAGCAGATGTTGCGCGCCGTCCGGGCGGCCAGGGGGTCGGTCCCCGGACCCGACCAGAGCGTGGCGCGCATGCCGAGGGCGCGGGTGCAGAACTCCGCAACCCGCTGCTCGAGCTCGGTGCAGAACGTCTTGGTGGCGGCCGAGAAGCCGGTCGGCGCCTGGCCGAGGGTCTCGCGGACGACCATCATCCGTCCGATGCGATACCCCGTCTCGATCGCTGCCACCTCCTGGCGCACCCTCGCGTCGTCCAGGTCGGCGCTCGCCAGCGCGTCGAGGTAGAGCGCGCGGTTGCTCACGAGGCGGTCGATGCCGCCACGTTCGTGCTCCATCTGACGCATGACCTGGCGGAAGCTGCCGTTCTCGGCTCCCACGAGGTGATCGGAGGGGACCCGCACAGCGTCGAGGTGCACCTCGCAGAAGTGATGGTTGCCGACGGCATCGCGGATGGGCTGCACCGTGATGCCCGGCGAGCGCATGTCGACGACGAGCTCCGACAGGCCCTGGTGCGGTGGGGCATCCGGGTCGGTGCGACAGATCAGATAGCACCAGTCGGCGGAGGCGGCGCCGCTCGTCCACACCTTCTGGCCGTTGACCACCCAGTGGTCGCCATCGCGGTCGGCCCGGGTGCGCAGCGACGCCACGTCGGAGCCGGCGTCGGGTTCGCTCATCCCGATGCACCACAGGGACCGGCCAGCGATGATGTCGGGCAGCCACCGCTGCTGCTGGCTGGGGCTGCCGTACTCGAGCAGGGTCGGCCCGATCTGGCGGTCGGCGAACCAGCTGCTGGCCACCGGAGCTCCGCCGGAGATGAGAGCCTCGTAGACCACGAGCCGCTCGATGGCGGGGCGACCGCCGCCGCCCACCTCGGAGGGCCACGTCATGCCGATCCAGCCCCGCCGGCCGAGCTCGGCGGCAAAGGCCAGGTCGTGGCCGATGAGCCACCCGTCTTCGTGCACCCCGTCGGGATCGATCCACGCCTCCGCCAGCGCTGCGGCCTCGTCGGCCAGGGCCCGAAGGTGGGCGTCGGCCGTGAAGTCCATCAGTGGCTGCCGACGTCCTCGCCTGGTCCGCCGAGGCCGGAGTCGGGCGGGTACGAGGGCTCGCCGCGCTCGCACCAGTCGCGCAGCGCCGACCACGGGTAGATGCCAGCCGAGTGCCCGTCGTTCCACGCGATCGAGATGCCCCAGTTGCCGACGAACTCGGCGCCGTCGACGCCGAGGGGCTGCGGCGACCGCGCTGTCGGCCACGGCGCCATGCCCTTGTCGCGGTCGCCGCGACAGCCTGCGCACGGGCAGGCGCGGCGCATCTCCTCGAGGTCGAACGTGCAGGTGTGGCCGTCGGCGAACTCGACCACGACGCACCGCTCGCGCTCGATGGTGACGTCGTTGACCTGGGTCCTCTGCACGCTGGCATCCTGCCACGGGAGGTGACCGATCCGGCGCGGTCGGGAGCCGACGCGTCCGGGTTCGAGGCGTTAGCGTCGACACCATGGAGATCCGCAGCGTCCGTCCGGAGGAGCACTCCGACCTCGCCGATCTCACCGTCATGGCCTACCAGCAGATCGGGGACCTCGAAGACAGCTACGAGCCAGAGCTGCGCGACGTCGCCGGCCGGGTCGCCGGTGCCGAGGTCCTCGTCTGCGTCGACGACGATGGTGCACTGGTCGGCGGGGTCACGTTCGTGCCCGACCACGGCTCCCCGTACGCCGAGTTCGATGCCGAGCACGCGGCCGGCATGCGGATGCTCGCCGTGCACCCGGCCGCCCAGGGTCGAGGGGTGGGCGAGGCGCTCGTGCTCGAGTGCATCGCCATGGCACGAGCAGCAGACCGCATCGAGCTCGTCCTCCACACCGGCACCGAGATGCGTGCCGCCCACCGCATCTACGAGCGGATCGGCTTCGTCCGCGATCCCAACCTCGACTGGTGGCCGACGCCCAGCGTCGAGCTCCTCGGCTACCGCTTGCACCTGGAGGCCACGGCCAACGCCGCCGGCGACGGCGGCGCCTGATGCGGGCGGTCGTCCTCGCCGAGCACGGCGGGCCCGAGGTGTTGGCGGTGCGCGACGTGCCCGAGCCGGTGGCCGCGCCCGACGAGGTCATCGTCGAGATCGTGGCGACGGCACTCAACCGGGCCGATCTCCTCCAGCGGCGCGGCTTCTACCCGGGGCCGCCGATGGAGCACGAGATCCCGGGCATGGAGCTCGCGGGGCGCATCGTCGAGGTGGGTTCGCGAGTCGTCGACCGCAGGGTGGGCGACGAGGTGATGGCCATCGTGGGTGGTGGCGCCTACGCCGAGCGCATCGCGGTGCACGAGCGCCAGACGATGCTCGTGCCCGAGTCGGTCCCGCTGTCCGACGCTGCGGCCATCCCCGAGGTGTTCGTCACCGCATGGGATGCGCTGGTCGTGCAGGGTGGGCTCACTGCGGGGCGTACCGCCCTCGTGCACGCCGGGGCGTCGGGGGTGGGCACCGCGGCCATCCAGATCGTACGGGCGCTGGGCGCGCAGGTGGTGGTCACCGCCAGCGCCGGCAAGCTCGCTCGCTGCCGCGAGCTCGGGGCGAACGTGGCGGTCGACTACGCGGTCGACGACTTCGTCGAGGCGGCCAAGGACCTGGCCCACGGCCGCGGTGTCGACGTGGTGCTCGACGTCGTCGGCGGCGACTACCTCGCTCGCAACATCGAGGCGCTCGCCGTCGGGGGCCGCATCGTGCAGGTCGGCGTGATGGGCTCGGGCACCGCCACGTTCCCCCTCGGTGCGTTGCTGCCCAAGCGGGCCGCCATCATCGGCACGGTGTTGCGGTCACGACCGCTCGAGGAGAAGATCGCCACCACCCAACGGTTCGCCCGCGAGGTGCTCCCGTGGTTCGCCCAAGGGACCGTGGCACCGGTCATCGACAGCCGGTTCAGCCTCGACCGCATCGCCGACGCGCACCGTCACATGGAGGCGAACGCCAACGTGGGCAAGATCCTCATCGACATCTGAAGCCGGGCGGTATCGCTGCTCAGGCCTGCCAGCGGTCCACCATGGCGACGATGGCCAGCACGACGAGAGCCGAGTCGACGCCGACCATCGTGAGGTAGCGCCGAACGTCGACGCGATCGCCACTGCGGTGCGATTCGGCCAGCCGCTCGCCGGCGGGGGCGAAGAACCCCATGCCGAGGGCTCCGCCCACGACGACCACCAGGATCCCGAGGCCGACGAACCCGTCGGTCCAGTCGTAGCCCGTGTGCACGACCAGCAGCACCCCGGTGACACCGAGGGCGGCACCCGCCAGGTTGTAAGTAACGGGTGGCCATCGCCGATGTGGCCTCGAGCCAGGCGAGCGTGGCGTCGCCCCCTCTTCGGACGAACGTCGGCGTGAGGAACAGCTGGGTCAGGTTACAGCCGAGCCAGGCCGCCACCGCGACGATGTGGATGACGAGGAGGGTGTTGCGGTACATGCCCCCACGATGCCAGCCTGGGGCTCATGGTGCGTGAGGAGCGGTGGCGCCAGCGGGATCAGCGCTGGCCGATGCCCACGTACTCGCGCTTCTCGGTGCCGATGTAGAGCTGGCGGGGTCGCACGATGCGGGCGTCCTGCTCCAGCGACTCCTGCCAGTGCGCGAGCCACCCCGAGACGCGGGGGATGGCGAAGAGCACCGTGAACATCTCGAGCCGGAAGCCCATCGACTGGTAGATGAGCCCGGAGTAGAAGTCGACGTTGGGGTAGAGCCTGCGGCTGATGAAGTACTCGTCGTTGAGCGCCACCTCTTCGAGCTTCAGCGCGATGTCGAGCAGCGGGTTCTGACCGGTCACGGCGAACACGTCCTCGGCGGCCTTCTTGATGATGGCGGCGCGGGGGTCGTAGCTCTTGTAGACGCGGTGGCCGAAACCCGACATGCGGCGCTCGCCCGCCTTGACGCTGGCGATGAAGGCGTCGACGTTGTCGTAGGTGCCGATCTCGCCGAGCATGCGGATGACGGCCTCGTTGGCGCCACCGTGACGGGGCCCGTAGAGGGCAGCGGCGGCTGCGGCGGTGGAAGAGTAGGGGTCGGCGTGGCTGGAGCCGACCGTGCGCATCGCCGTCGTGGAGCAGTTCTGCTCGTGGTCGGCGTGCAGGATGAACAGGATGTCGAGTGCCTTCACCAGAGCGGGGTCGGCCCGGTAGTGGGGTTCGGCGATCTTCCACATCATCGAGAGGAAGTTGGCCGGGAAGTCGAGGTCGTTGTCGGGGTAGACGAAGGGCATGCCGACGCTGAAGCGGTGGGCGCCGGCGGCGAGGGTGGGCATCTTGGCGATGAGGCGGATGATCTGCTTCATCCGCACCGACGGATCGTCGATGTCCTTGGCCTCGGGGTAGAAGGTGGACAGTGCGGCGATGGCCGACACGAGCATCCCCATGGGGTGCGCGTCGTGGTGGAAGCCCTCCATGAAGCGCTTGCGCACGTTCTCGTGGATGAAGGTGTGGTGCGTGATCTCGTGCTGCCACTGGGTGTACTGCTCGGTCGTCGGCAGCTCGCCGTGGATGAGCAGGTACGCGACCTCGAGGTAGGTGGACTTCTCGGCCAGCTGCTCGATGGGATACCCCCGGTAGCGCAGGATGCCGGCCTCGCCGTCGAGCTCGGTGATGCTGCTGGCAGCTCCGGCCGTGACGCCGAAGGACGGATCGTGGAACCAGATCCCCGGCAGCAGCTTCTGGAACGCCTGCGCATCGATGCCGCCGTTGGCGATGGGGACCTCCACCGACTCTCCCGTGCGGTTGTCGACGATGGTTACGGACTCAGCCACTCGAGCTCCCAGAAGATTCGATGTCGTTCGTGCGCGTGTGCCATCGGGCTCACGACCGCCTTCGAGGGTATCGCTCGCGCCAGCTGGCACGTGCACGAGCGGCCGACTGCGACAGCCGGTCCCGAGGCGGTCACCCGATGTTCACCTGATGCGGTCAGAGTGGAGAGTTGTCGTGGCGTCGGCCCACGATGTGCTCCCGCTTCGACTCGAGCACCGAGAGGGCGGCGGAGAGCTCGCGCCGGGTTTCGGCCGGCTCGATGATGGCGTCGATCGATCCGCGCTCGGCGGCCACGTAGGGGTTGAGCAGCCGTTCGTCGTAGTCGCGTTCCAGCTCGAGCTGGCGCTCGGGTGTCTCGTTGCGGTGGAGGACGGCACTGGCCTGACGCGCGCCCATGACGGCGATCTCCGCGGTGGGCCAGGCGAGCATCAGGTCGTTGCCGGTGTGCTTCGAGTCCATGACGATGTAGGCCCCGCCGTAGGACTTGCGCATCACGACGGCCACGCGCGGAACGGTGGCACGGGCATATGCGAACGCCATCTGTGCACCGTGGCGGATCATGCCCCTCCACTCGAGGTCCTTGCCCGGATAGAACCCGGATGTATCGATGAGGGTGACGAGCGGCAGGTTGAACGAGTCGCAGAAGGCGACGAAACGGGCCCCCTTCTGCGACGCGGGGATGTCGAGGGTGCCGGCGAGCGCCTGGGGTTGGTTGGCGACCACCCCAATGGGGCGGCCGTCGATGCACGCCAGCGCGGTGACGAGGTTGGGCGCCCAGGCACCGCGCAGCTCGAGTGCCTCGCCGTCGTCGACGATCGAGGCAATGACATCGCGGACGTCGTAGCTGCCGGTCGCGGTGGTGGGCAGCAGCTCGCCGGCTTCCGGGGTGGGTCGGTCGGCGGGATCTGCGGTGGGCCATCGGGGTGGCAGCTCGTCGCAGTGCGCGGGCAGGAAGGCGAGAAGGTCGACGATGGCCTCGACCGCAGCATCGCGATCGGGGACGAGCAAGGAGGCGAGCCCGCTCGAACGGGCGTGAGCGCCTGGGCCACCGAGGGCAGTGGTGGAGATCGGGACGCCGGTGAACTCGCGCACCATGGCCGGACCACTGAGGAAGGCGTATGCGTCGTCGGTCATCACGATCTGGTCAGCGAGGCCGAGGAGAAGCGCTGGTCCCGACACCGCAGGACCCATCGCCACGGCGAGCACCGGGACGATCCCGGAGCAGGCCACCACCTCACGTGCGGCGGCACCCCACCCCGCGAGCGCGGCGATGCCCTCGCCGACGTCGGCGCCGCTCGACGCGAGCAGCATCACGAGGGGGACGCGCGCCTCGCGGGCTGTGCGCGCCGCCGCGGCCATCGACGCTCCGTCGGAGGGGAGGAGCGCGCCACGCTTGACGGTGGTGTCGGACTCCACGATGACCACCGGCCGACCGCCGAGCTCGTCGACCCTCGTGCCGATGCTGCCGGGAGTTCGGGCGCGCAGCGCCAGCTGAGGGGTCACGGCCAGCTGAGGGGTCACGGCCAGCTGAGGGGTCACGTCGGTGCGACCCGTGGTGAGGCGGGATGGTTACGCTCCGCCACGGGACGGGTGGTGGGACCCACCCGGAAAAATGGAACAGGACCGGTCGGGGGAGACCAGTCCTGTTCAGGGCGACGAGGTCATGGGGGGGACCGAGCCTCTGTCACCGGCACGAGGGGAACCCAGGGGGAGGGTTCGTCGCCTCGGCGTATGTAAGACTCATTGTGAAGGGTCGCACAAGATCTGTCCAACAGTTGTTCCAGATAGGTGGCATCATTTCGAGCGATGGATCTCCGCCAGCTCTCGGCCCTCACCGCCGTCCACGACAACGGCAGCTTCTCGGCCGCCGCCCGGGCTCTCCACACCGTTCAGTCGAACGTGTCGACCCACGTCGCCCGGCTCGAACGCGAGCTCGGGGCCACGCTGGTCGACCGCAGCACCGGGCTGCTCACCGAGGAGGGGATGGTGGTGGTCGAGCGAGCAGGCCGTGTGCAGGCAGAGCTCGACGCCATGGCGTCCGACGTCGCCTCGATGGGCGACGTGGTGTCGGGAGCGGCGCGCGTTGGTGTCATCGGCACCGTCGGGCGGTGGCTCGTCCCGCGGCTGGTCGACGCCGTCCACCGCGAGCATCCGTTGGTCCGCCTCGTCGTCGTCGACGCCACCACCAGCTCGCTCACCCCGATGGTCGAGGCCGGCGCCGTCGACTTCGCGATCGTCAACATCCCGCTCAGCAGGCCCGATGTCAGCATCGAGCCCCTCTTCGCCGAGGACCGCATCCTCGTTGCTCCGACCCGCCACCCGCTCGCCGCCCACGACCACGTGAGCCTCGGGGTCGTCGCCGAGCACGAACTGCTGCTCCCGCCACCGGGCACGTCGTTCCGTGACGAGCTCGACGCAGCGGCGGCGCGGGTCGGCGTGCAGCTCACCTCCAAGGCCGAGGTCGATGGCATGCGCCTGCTGGCCTCGCTCGCCTTCCAGGGGTTCGGCGCCACGATCATCCCGTCGGGTGCCGCGCCCTCCTACGTCGGAGGCGATTGGACGATCGTGGCCATCGACGAGCTGGTGCCCCGTTCGGTGGGGCTGGTGCGCCGTTCGAAGGGGCTGCTGTCGCTCCCGGCGCGCGCCGTGCACGACGAGCTGCTCTCGGTCGTGGCCGAGCAGCTCGCCACGCGTGCGGGCATCCACCCGCTCCCTGACGGGCCGGTGCCCCAGGCCGACGCACCATCGCCCGCCCCGGCTTGACCCGAGCATGTGAAGCGGTCCTAACATCGTGAGGTCGCCCCCCACAGAACGAGGTCAGCCCGTGGTCCGCAGGTGGAAGCTCCTTGCCGCAATGCTCGCCATGTTCGCCCTGATCGCCGCCGGATGCGGCGACGACTCGGGCGACTCCGACGACAACGACGACGCGGCACCCACGACGCTTCCGGGCGCCGACGACGATCCCGCCGACGACGAGATCCCCGACGAGACGCTCGTCGTCTACTCCGGCCGCAGCGAGGAGCTGGTCGGGCCGCTGCTCGAGCAGTTCACCGCCGACACCGGCATCGCTGTCGAGGTCCGCTACGGCGACACCGCCCAGATGGCATCGCTGATCCTCACCGAAGGCGACAACTCGCCGGCCGACGTGTACTACGGCCAGGATGCCGGCGCGCTCGGCGCGCTCTCGAACGCTGGCCGACTGGCCGAGCTCGACCAGGGCATCCTCGACCTCGTACCCGAGGGCCTTCGCTCGCCCGACGGCACGTGGGTCGGCACCTCTGGACGCGCTCGGGTCGTGGTGTACAACACCGAGGCGCTCACCGAGGCCGACCTCCCGGCGTCGATCCTCGACTTCACCGACCCGAAGTGGTCGGGCCGCATGGGCTGGGCGCCCACCAACGGCTCGTTCCAGGCGTTCGTCACCGCACTCCGCCTCGTCGAGGGCGAAGACGGCGCCCGGGCCTGGCTCGAGGGCATCATGGCCAACGACCCGGTCACCTACGACAACAACATCGCCATCGTCGAGGCGGTGGCCGCCGGCGAGGTCGAGGTGGGCTTCGTCAACCACTACTACCTACAACGCTTCCTGGCCGAGGATCCCGACTTCACCGCCGCCAACTACTTCTTCCCCAGCGATGACCCGGGCGGCCTCGTGAACGTGGCTGGCGCCGGCATCGTCGACACCTCCGACGACGCCGAGCTGGCGACGAACCTCATCGAGTACCTGCTCAGCTACGAGGCCCAGATGTACTTCTCGGGCGAGACCTTCGAGATCCCCCTCGTCGCCGACGTCGATCCAGCCGAGGGTGTGCCGAGCCTCGCCGACATCAACGTGCCCGACATCGACCTGGGCGCCATCGACGACCTCGAGGGCACGTTGGCCCTCCTGACCGACGTCGGAGCACTCTAGAGGTGTGACCGCTACGCGCCCGACGAACCGGAGACGACGAGATCGTGCCGGTTCGTCGGTGCGTCGCGGTCGCGTTCCTTCGCTCATCACGATCCTCGGGCTCCTCGTGGGCGCCGCAGCTGCGCTGCCGTTGGCCTACCTCGTGGTGCGCGCCACCGAGATCGGCTGGAGCCGCTCGTTCGAGATCGCCACCTCAGAGCGGGCCGTGCGCCTCCTCGTCGACACGTCGGTGTTGGCCCTTGCGGTCACCGCGATGTCGGTGGCCATCGCCGTGCCACTCGCCTGGCTCACCGTGCGCACCGATCTGCCGGGCCGCCGGGTGTGGGTGGTGCTCACCACGTTGCCGCTCGCCATCCCCACCTACGTCGGTGGCTACACGTTCGTCAGCGCCCTGGGCCCCAAGGGCCTGGTCCAGGGGTGGCTCGAGCCGCTGGGGGTCGAGCGCCTGCCCGAGATCTACGGCTTCCGCGGCGCCTGGCTGGTGCTCACCCTCTTCAGCTACCCCTACGTCCTCCTCCCGGTGCGAGCGGCCATGCGCCGGCTCGACCCCAGCATCGAAGAGGCGAGTCGCACGTTGGGGCGCGGGCGGCTCGCCACGTTCGTGCGGGTCGTCCTCCCGCAGCTGCGTCCATCGATCGCGGCAGGAGCCTTGTTGGTCGCGCTCTATGCGTTGAGCGACTTCGGTGCCGTATCGCTCCTGCGGTTCGACTCGTTCACCCGAGTGATCTTCGTGCAATACCGCGCGTCGTTCGACCTGTCGATCGTGTCGGTCTACGGCCTGATGCTCGTCGCGTTGACGATCGTGGTGCTGGTGTTCGAGCAGCGCACGCGAGGGCGCGAGGAGTTCCACCGGCTGCATGGCAGCGGGGCCCGGCGGGCGGCGGCGGTCCAGCTCTCCTCGTGGCGCTGGGTGGCGCTCGCGGCCTGCACGCTCCTGGTGCTCGTGGCCTTGGTGCTGCCCATGTCGATCATCGGCTACTGGCTGGTGCGCGGCATCCGCGCCGAGGAACCGCTGCGACTGACGACCGACCTGGTCCTCGCCTCGGTGAAGGCGTCGGGGCTCGGGGCTCTCGTGACCGCGGTGGCAGCGTGGCCCGTCGCCGCGCTGTCGGTGCGTGGGTCGGGTTTCGTGCCGCGCCTGGTCGAGCGCCTCTCGTGGTCGGGGTACGCCCTGCCGGGAGTGGTGGTGGCGCTGTCGTTGGTGTTCTTCGGCATCCGGGTGGTCACCCCGCTCTACCAGACCATGTGGATGCTGGTGTTCGCCTACGCCGTGCTGTTCCTGCCCCAGGCAGTGGGGGCGATCCGCAGCTCGATGCTGCAGGTGACGCCATCGCTCGAGGAGGCGTCGCGCCTGCTGGGCGCCGGGCCGTTCGCCACGTTCCGGCGGGTGACCCTGCCGCTGGTGCGCCCGGGGGTCATGGCGGGCGCTGCGTTGGTGTTCCTCACCTGCATGAAGGAGCTACCGGCCACCCTGCTGCTGGCCCCCACCGGGTACTCGACGCTCGCGACCCAGGTCTACAACGCGACCGTCGAAGGGTTCTTCGCCCGGGCGGCGGCGCCGGCACTCGCCCTCATCGTGCTGTCGGCCCTTCCGATGGCGCTGCTCGTGCTGCGCGAGACCGAGCGCCAGGATGTGGATACCGAAGAGCCCGAGCCGACTCAGGCCGAGAGCTCGGCGGGTGCGGCGGTACCGTTGGATCAGACGGTCATCTGACCGCTGGCGGGGAATGCCACGGTGGGCGTGGGGCTGGGGTGGACCTCGACCAGGTCGCCGCGGCGAACTTGGGGCGGGCCGGCGGTGCGGGTTCGCAGCTGCGAACCGTCGTCCAGCCGCACCACCGCAACGCTGTCGTGCCCGTAGAACTCGACGAGCTCGACAGTGGCGGTGGCGCGTCCGTTGGCCCCGCCGGCGCTGTCAGCCACGGCGCGGAGCGTGATCTGCTCGGGCCGCAGGAGTACGTCGACCGGGCCGGTGAGGTCCCTTCGGATCTCGAGGGTGCCCAGCCGGGTGGTGGCCTCGCCGCAGCTGGCGTCGCCCCGGATGAGGTTGGCATCGCCGACGAACCTGGCGACCCAGGCCGACGACGGTGCGGCGTAGAGCTCGGCCGGCCGCGCCTGCTGGGCGATCTGGCCATCGAACATGACGGCGACGTGGTCGCCGAGGACGAACGCTTCCTCTTGGTCGTGGGTGACGAACACCGTGGTGACGCCGAGATCGGCGAGCAGCGCGTGCACCTCGGTGCGCACTTGGACGCGCAGCGAGGTGTCGAGGTTCGAGAACGGTTCGTCGAGCAGGATCGCGGTGGGGCGAGGCGCGAGGGCCCGGGCGAGTGCCACCCGCTGTTGCTGGCCGCCCGAGAGCGTCGCGGGCGAGCGATCGGCGAACCCGCCGAGCCCGACGAGGTCGAGGCTCTCCTCGATGCGTCCCGACCCGCGTTCGCGCCGGTGCAGGCCGTAGCCCACGTTGGCGCCCACGCTGAGGTGGGGGAAGAGCGCCCAGTCCTGGAACACCATGCCGATGCGGCGGCGCTCGGGAGGCACGAAGGCACCGCTGCCGACGACGGTCTGGCCGTCGATGACGATGGTGCCGCGATCGGGCCTCTCGAGCCCCGCGATGGTGCGCAGCAGGGTGGTCTTGCCGCAGCCGGAGGGGCCGAGGAGTGCGACCGTGGCTCCCGGTTCGACGGTGAGGTCGACGTCGTGCAGCACGTGGTTGGTACCGAACCACTTCGATACGCCGAGTGCCGACACCGCGGTGGAGCCCGAAGGGTGGTCAGCAGCGTGATCCCGGAGCGGGATGTCGACCTTCACCATCGTGTTCGGCATACCGAACACGATATCCACATCGCGGCACGACGCCGCTACACGGCCGTGTTGCGGCGGATGATGTTGAGCGCGCTCCCGGCGCGGAACCACTCGATCTGCTCGGGTGACATCGTCTGGTGCAGCTCGATGTCGGTGGTGGTGCCATCGGCGTGGTGGATGCGCCCCTGCACCGGCACGCCGGGGGAGAGGTCGGCCAACCCGAGGATCGAGATGCGATCGTCCTCGCCCACCTTGTCGTAGTCGGCGGGGTCGCCAAAGGTGAGCGGCAGCACACCCTGCTTCTTGAGGTTGGTCTCGTGGATGCGGGCGAACGACCGGGTGATGATGGCGGTGGCTCCCCGGTAGCGGGGCTCCATGGCCGCGTGCTCGCGCGATGAGCCCTCGCCGTAGTTCTCGTCGCCGATGGCGATCCAGCGGATGCCCGCCTCGTGGTAGCGCTTGGCGATCTCGGGATAGGCCCGGGTCTGCCCATCGGTGATGTCCTTGGCCGTTCCGGCGACGCCGGTGAAGGCGTTGACCGCGCCGGCGAAGAGGTTCCCGGTGATGTTCTCGAGGTGGCCACGGAACTTGAGCCAGGGCCCGGCCGCCGAGATGTGGTCGGTGGTGCACTTGCCCTGGGCCTTCATCAGCACAGGGAGCTCGAGGAGGTCGTTGCCGTCCCACGGGGCGAAGGGCTCGAGCACCTGCAGGCGCTCGGAGGTGGGGTCGACCTTCACCTCGACGCCGCTGCGGTCGGCCGGCGGGGCGATGAAGCCGCTGTCGCCGGGGGTGAAGCCGGTGGCGGGCAGCTCGATGCCGACGGGCACGCTGAGGCGCACCTCCTCGCCGGTGGGGCTGGTGATCGTGTCGGTGAGCGGGTTGAAGTCGAGGGTGCCGGCGAGGGCGAGGGCCACCACCGTCTCGGGCGATGTGACGAAGGCGAGGGTGGTCGACAGGCCGTCGTTGCGCTTCGGGAAGTTGCGGTTGTACGAGGTGACGATGGTGTTCAGGTCGCCCTCGCTGACATCGGAGCGCGACCACTGGCCGATGCACGGGCCGCAGGCGTTGGCCAACACGGTGGCGCCGATGGCCTCGAGGTCGGCGAGGAGGCCGTCGCGCTCGATGGTGGCGCGCACCTGCTCGGAGCCAGGGGTGATCATCAGCTCGGTGCGGCTGGTGAGGCCCTTGGCCGCGGCCTCGCGGGCGATGGACGCGGCGCGGGTGATGTCCTCGTAGGACGAGTTGGTGCACGAGCCGACGAGGGCGGCGTTGATCTCGGTGGGCCAGCCGTTGAGCTGGGCGTCGGAGCCGACCTTCGACACCGGGCGTGACAGGTCGGGGGTGTGGGGCCCGTTGATGAGCGGCTCGAGCGCGTCGAGGTCGATCTCGATGACCTGGTCGTAGAAGGCGGAGGGGTTGGCCAGCACCTCGTCGTCGGGGCGGAGGTGGTGGGCCACGGCGTTGGCGGCATCGGCGATCTCCTCACGGCCCGTCGACTTGAGGTAGCGGGCCATGGCGTCGTCGTAGCCGAACAGCGAGGTGGTGGCGCCGATCTCGGCACCCATGTTGCAGATGGTGGCCTTGCCGGTGGCGCTGATCGACTCGGCGCCCGGGCCGAAGTACTCGACGATGGCGCCGGTGCCGCCCTTGACGGTGAGGATGCGGGCGACCTCGAGGATGATGTCCTTCGGGGCGGTCCAGCCGTTGAGGGTGCCGGTGAGCTTCACGCCGATGACCTTCGGCCAGCGGATGTTGAACGGGAAGCCGGTCATCACGTCGACGGCGTCGGCACCGCCCACACCGATGGCGACCATGCCGAGCCCGCCAGCGTTGGGGGTGTGGCTGTCGGTGCCGATCATCATCCCGCCCGGGAAGGCGTACTGCTCGAGCACCACCTGGTGGATGATGCCCGAACCCGGCTTCCAGAAGCCGATGCCGTACTTGGCCGACACCGATTCGAGGAAGTCGTACACCTCGGAGTTGCCCTCGAGCGCGGTCTGGAGGTCGATCTTGCCGTCCTCCTTGGCCTGGATGAGGTGGTCGCAGTGGACCGTGGACGGCACGGCGACCTCGGGCATCCCGGCGGTCATGAACTGGAGGAGGGCCATCTGGGCGGTGGCATCCTGCATGGCCACGCGGTCGGGGCGCAGGTCGGTGTAGGACACCGCGCGGTCGAGCCCGCCGGTGGCGGGGTCGTCGAGGTGGTTGATGAGCACCTTCTCCGCGAGCGTGAGGGCGCGGCCGAGCCGCTGCCGGCCGGTGGCCAGGCGGTCGTCGAGCGTTGCGTACACGCGGTCGATGAGCTCGATGGGAGTGGTGGCGGCGACGGCCATTGCAGGGCACCTCGTGTGTCGTGGAGCACCCGGACGGAGGCGCCTCGGGTGGGCGATGTCCGTGCGGCTTGCTCGTTCGGAGAAACGATACAAGTATAGGACAAGTGAGGACCATTCGCTATCGCGAGATCGCCGACGACCTGCGCCGCCGCATCTCCGACGGCGAGCTCGGAGCCGGCCGAGTGCTCCCGAGCGAGGCCGAGCTGTCGGCGGAGTACTCGGTCAGCCGGGTCACCATACGCAAGTCGCTCGAGCTGCTGCGCCAGGAGTCGCTCGTCGACTCGCGCCAGGGGTTCGGGTGGTTCGTGGCCGTCGACCCGGTGAGCCAGACACTCGGCCGTCTCGGCACCATCGAGAGCCAGCTGGCCGCCTCGGGCGCCGCACCCGTGCGCAAGATCCTCGACTTCGGTTTCGTCAACGCACCGAAGCGGGTGGCCGACGTGCTCGGTGCTGGGTACGTACTGCGGGTGCGTCGGGTGAACCTCGCCGATGGGGCGCCGTTCGCCCGCGTCACCGTGTGGTGCCCCGAACGCCTCGGCGCCGAGCTGTCGCGAGCCGACGTCGAGCGCGCGTCGTTCTACGACCTCATCGGCGTCGACCTCGGTGGGGCCACCCAGACCATCGGAGCGGGCGTCGCGTCGGCTGGGGATGCCACTGCCCTCGGCGTGCCCGAAGGTTCGCCGGTGCTCGTGTGCGATCGCATCACGCGCGATGCCGATGGCACGCCGGTGCTCGTCTCCGAGCATGTCTTCCCCGCGCACCTCACCCAGTTCGTCGTCGAGCTGCCCCACGTGGCCGGCTCCATCAGCCCCACCGGCCTCCGCCTGCTCGACTGAGATCGTTGCGGCGCTCGATGACGAAGGCCATCAGGCAGAGCTAGCATGATGTGATGCCATCTACCCGCACCACGTTCACGCTCGACGAGCAGCTCGCAGAGCAGGCCCGCGAACTGGGGATCAACCTCTCCGCCGCAGCGCGCGATGGTGTTGCCAGCGCGGTGCGCGCCGCGTTGGCGCAGGCGGATCGTGCCGCGTACGAGCGTTGGCCGGAGAGGGCCGATCCTGCTTGGGTGGAGGCTGCAGCATGGGGAGAGGAGTGAATCGAGGGGAGGTCTGGCTTGCCGATGTCGGACGCAAACCGCGTCCCGTGCTCGTCCTCACCCGCTCCGAGGTGCTCGATGTGCGGGCACTGGTGACGGTGGCAGAGATCACCACTTCCATACGGGGGCTCGCCGTTGAGGTGCCGATCGATCACCACTCGGTTGGTCTCGACCGGGAGTCGGTGATCAACTGTGACGGCCTGCACACGGTGAGCCAAGGGTTGCTCACTGGAGTCGTCGGCAAGGTCGACCGCCACACGATGCGGGAGGTCTGCACCGCCATCCAACACGCCCTGGGCTGCTGAGACACGCTGCCGACGCAGTGCGATCAGGCGTGGCTGACGCGGCGGGCCATCCCCGAGGCGATCCGACTCGACCGATCGCGGGGCACCACCTGCCAGATCTGCTGCTCGCTCGCGTTTCGCACACGAGCGCCACAACGGATCTCGCTGATCAGGTCGGGTACAAGCAGGCCACGGCGCGGTAGTTCAGGATCAGAACACTTCAGGGGGCCGATACGGATGCGCGAATGACGACTCATCGGATGTGGCGAGTCCAACGCGAGCGACCAATTCGGTGTCGCACCCGCGTCCAGAACCCTGCCAACCGGCTCGCGCCAGGTCCGCAGCCCTTAAACTCTGGAAGCGCGGGTAGTCTTGTTCCAAACTCGACTGGCTCGCCGAGAATAACGCTCTCAGGTAAATCGAACGCTTGACCAGCGATAGGGATTGGCGGATAGGCGCACGACGCGATTATCGGATTGCGCTCCGAACGCCATATCGCTAGCCACCTTCCATTGCAATCGCCGCAATGAACTTGCGCAGCGATCAGCTCACCGCCAGCGTCGCTCGCCTTATGGATAGAACTCAGCATCAGAACGGGCAACCGATGCGTACACATGTGGTCGACCCCCACATGTGGTCGACCCCGCCTATGAGACACCGGTCCCACAGGAATGCCTGGAGCTGCCGTTGTACCAGCTCGGGCTCTGTACCGTGCCATAGCTAAGTTGCACTTGAGAAACGACGCGAAGACGGTAGTTGTATGTGCCGCCGCCATCGCAGAGGGCGTAAAAACTACTCTGGATGTTGACGGTGTAGCGCCAAGCTCTCCATGCGAAGTTGGTGTAAGGGCGCCACCCGCTCCAACTGTCGCGTTCGATCTGCCGGCCATCGCGATGGGCGATCACATTATGACAGTCGATCTCGTACTCGGCATGCAAGTACGAACCAAGGCGCTCGATAGGCCACAGCGTGTAGACTTGACACGACCAATCAAGCACAGCGGCGGTAACCGGTGGGCTGGAACCCTCGCCTTCGGCAAAATGGGTAGCATCGTGAGAAAGCGGAATCGCGTCTAGGTTATTTCCGAAGGTCAGCCTGGCCGAACCATCTGCTAGCCTCTCCATCCGCCAGGGTGCAACCGGGACATCACTGTCAATGAGTTTCGCGTTTGGATCGATCCCGAGCGACGCGGGAGAAACCCTTACTGGTTCCTCGTGAGGAGCGCTTTGCTGGAGTACATCTGCTTGCCGACCCTGAGCAGTGGCGCCCGCAGATGTCGTCATAGACGCAAACATTAGGGATGCCACGAGCGCCAGACGACATGTCGAGACGATGGAGAATCGCTGATTCGTCACCTTGCGCCTCCTTCGGCAACCGTCGGTCGAATGATGGGCGATCCAACACAATTTGTCAATGGGTGCCCGATCTCGCACACTTTCGCTCACGCTGGCGGCGCGCGCGATCAGGCGTTGGTGACGCGGCGGGCCATGCCGGCGGCGATGCGGCTCGAGCGGTCGCGGGGGATCACGTGCCAGATCTGCTCCTCGGTGGTCTCCCAGGCACGCAGCAGCTCGATGGCGCGCGACGAGCCGGTGAGCTCGACGTGCTGCTCGAGCAGCCAGCGGGCGTCGTCGAGCGCCACCACATCGGGGCGCACCGCCTCGACCAGGTCGGCGTTGAGTCGGGCCGCGAGGCGTTCGAGGATCGGGTCCCAGATGAACGCCTGGCCGCCGGTCATGCCGGCGCCGAAGTTGAAGCCGACTCGACCGATCACCACAACGGTGCCGCCGGTCATGTATTCACAACCATGGTCGCCCACTCCCTCGATGACCGCCATCGCACCCGAGTTGCGCACGGCGAAGCGCTCGCCCGCCGCACCGGCGACGAACAGCTCGCCACCCGTGGCGCCGTAGAGGCAGGTGTTGCCCCCGAGCACCGGGGTGTGGTCGACGTGCGTGCCCTCGCCGATCGAGATGTCGTCGTCGGGTGGGCGGACCACGATGCGGCCGCCGCCCATGCCCTTGCCGACGTAGTCGTTGGCCTCGCCGTGCAGGTCGAGGTGCACGCCGTGGCCGAGGAACGCACCGAAGCTCTGGCCCGCACTACCGGTGAGGTGGACCGTGGCGGTGCCACGCGGCGGCTGTGCACCGAATTCGAGCGCGACGGCGCCCGAGAGCGCCGCGCCGATGGAGCGGTCGGAGTTGCGGATCGGATAGGACAGCTCGACGTGGTCGCCATCCCAAATGGGCCGGTAGCCGTCGGCAAGGAGCCGGTCGCCGAGATCTGAGCGCGGGTCCTGGATCTCGACCCGCTCGACGAACCGGGTGGGGCTGTCGGGGCTGCCGGGACGCTCCAGCAGCGGCGACAGGTCGACCGAGTCGACGCGGGGGTTGCCCACGACGCGTTGGCGGAGCAGGTCGACGCGACCGATCGCCTGGTCGACGGACTGGAGGCCGAGCTGCGCGAGGTAGCCCCGCACCTCCTCGGCCACGAACATGAAGTAGGCAGCGACACCCTCGGGCGTGCCGGTGAAGTTGGCCCGCAGGTGCGGACGCTGGGTGGCGACGCCAGGCTTGCACGTGTCGCGGTGGCACGCCCGCAACATGATGCACCCCTCGGCGATCATGGCCGCGGTGCCGAACGAGTACTCATCGGCACCGAGCAGTGCGGCGATGATGACCTGTCGGCCGGTGGTGAAGCCGCCGTCGGCGCGCAGCTTCACCCGGCTGCGGAGCCCGTTCTCCACGAGCGATTGCTGGCAGTCGACGAGCCCCAGCTCCCACGGCATCCCGGCGTGCTTGATCGACGACAGGGGGCTTGCGCCGGTGCCTCCGTTGGCGCCACTGAGGTGCACGACGTCGGCGAGCGCCTTCACGCAGCCCGCCGCGATGGTGCCGACACCGGCCGCCGACACGAGCTTCACCGACACATGCGCGGCGTTGACCTGCTTCAGGTCGTAGATGAGCTGGGCCAGGTCCTCGATGGAGTAGATGTCGTGGTGAGGTGGGGGAGAGATGAGGCCCACCCCTTCCTGGGTGTGGCGCAGGCGCGCGATCTCGGCCGACACCTTGTGGCCCGGTAGCTGGCCGCCCTCACCGGGCTTGGAACCCTGCGCCATCTTGACCTGGATCTCGTCGGCGAACGCGAGGTACTCGGGCGTGACACCGAAGCGGCCCGAGGCCACCTGCTTGATGACCGAGTTCTTGTCGTCGCGTCCCATGCCGCGGGTTCGGTAGCGGTAGGGGTCTTCGCCGCCCTCCCCGCAGTTGGCCTTGCCGCCGATGAGGTTCATGGCCTGGGCCAGGTTCTCGTGGGCTTCCTTCGACAGGGCCCCGTGCGACATCGCACCGGTGCTGAACCGGGTGGCGATGGCGGTGGCCGGCTCGACCTCGTCGATGGGGATCGCGGTGGCCCCGACCAGGTCGAGCAGGTCGTTGAGCTCGGTGGTCGGTCGGTCGTTGACGAGCTTGGCGAACGAATCATAGAGCTCGGTCGACTCGCCGCGGATGGCGCGCTGGAGCAGGTGCGCCGCGGTCATGTCCTTCAGCTGACCTGGCGATGCATCGACGTCGTTCTCCCGAGCCGCCGCGGCCGCGTCCGCGCCGGCCGCGTCGACCGCGGTGAGCTCGGACCGCCGCCGGATCCTCGGGGCGCGTGGGGTGTCGGGCTTCTCCGACGTACCGGTGAGGCGGTTGAGGGCCTCGACGACCTCCTTGGAGTGGGCGTGGTACTCGCCGCCCTTGCGCACCCGCACCAGGCCGGGCGAGTCGAGGTCGGGCGGGCCGTCGTCGGGCCATGCCGCGGCGTGACGGGCGAGGACGTCGTCCCCCATGGCCGTCCAGCCGATGCCGCCGACGGTGGAGGAGGTGCCGGTGAAGCACGCGTCGACCACCTCGGGGGCGAGCCCGATGATCTCGAAGATCTGTGCCCCCCGGTAGCTGTCGATCGTGGAGATCCCGATCTTGGAGAGGATCTTGAGGAGCCCGGCCTCGCACGCTGCCTGGAAGTTGAACTGCGCCTCGGGGCTGACGTTGTCGGTGTTGTCGTCGTTGTCGGCCTCGGCGCCCACGGTGTGGAGCGCGAGTCGGGGGCAGATCGCGTCGGCGCCATAGCCGACGAGGGCGGCGATGTGGTGCACGTCGCGCACGTCGTCGGCCACCACCACGATGCTGGTGGTGGAGCGGAGCAGGCCGTCGCTCAGCCGCTGCTGGACGGCGCCGAGCGAGAGGAGCGACGGCACGGGTACAACATCGGGCGAGATGTTCCCGTCGTCGATGACGACGATGCCCGCACCACCTGCGGCAGCTGCGGCCGCCTCGTCGGCGAGCCGAATGACGGCGCGGCGGAGGCCGTCGGGGCCTTCGTCGGCTGGGAACGTGGCATCGAGCACCGCGGTGGTGAACGGGCACCTCCTCGGATCGTGGAACTGCTCGAGCGCGGACGGGAACAGGAAGAACGAGGAGAGGCTGAGGAGGCGGGTGGCACGCGGGCCGTCGGCGAGGATGGGCGAGCGCGGGCCGATGAGCGTGAGGAGGCTCATGACCGTCCGCTCGCGGATCGGGTCGATCGGGGGGTTCGTGACCTGGGCGAAGCGCTGGCGGAAGAAGTGGTGCAGCGGCCGCGGACGGCTTGCGAACGGTGGCAGGGGTGTGTCGTCGCCCATCGAGAAGGTCGGCTCGTAGGCGTCGTTGGCCATGGGCTTGAGCACCATCGCCAGCTCCTCCTTGGTGTAGCCGTGGGTGGCCTGGCGCTCGAGCAGGTCGGCCGGTGGGGTGAGCACGGCGTCGCCGCTCGACAGCCGGTGGAAGCCGTCGGCGGCCCAGCGGCTGTACGGCTCCTGGTCGGCCAGGCGCTGCTTCACCTGTGAGTCGAACGCGACGCCACCGGCGGTCGGGTCGACCACGATGATCTGGCCCGGACCCAGCCGCCCCCGTTGCACCTGGCCGCGGCCCGACACGTCGACCGCGCCCACCTCGGAGGAGCAGACGACCAGGCCGTCGTCGCACACCTGCCAGCGAAGCGGCCGCAGTCCGTTGCGGTCGAGGAGTGCCCCGACCTTGGTGCCGTCGGTGAAGACGATGCCGGCGGGCCCGTCCCAGGGCTCCATCAGGGCACTGTGGTAGCGGTAGAAGCCCTGCACCTCGGTGGAGAGGCCGCGGCCCGCCTCCCACGCGTCGGGGATGAGCATGGCGATGGAGTGCTCCACACTGCGGCCGCCTCGGGTGAGCAGCTCGAGGGCGTCGTCGAGCTTCGCCGAGTCCGATCCGTTCGGGTCGAGCGCGGGACGGAAGATCTCCTCGGCACCGAGCCCGGCCGCCTCGGTGCCGAACTCGGCGCGAGCGCGCATGCGGTTCTCGTTGCCGTCGATCGCGTTGATCTCGCCGTTGTGGCAGAGCATGCGAAAGGGCTGTGCCCGCTCCCACGTGGGAAGGGTGTTGGTGGAGAAGCGCTGGTGGAACACGGCGAACGGCGCGGTGAAGCGCTCGTCGGTGAGGTCGGGATAGAAGTGGCCGAGCTCGTCGGCCGCGGCGAGGCCCTTGTAGACGATGGTGCGGAAGGAGCACGACGCCACGTAGGTACCCGGGCTGGTGATGAGGATCCGTCGCCGGGCGCGGAAGGCGGCACGCTCGGCATCGTCGATCTCGGTGGCGGGGTCCCGTGTGGCGACGATCGCCTGGACGATGGCGGGGCGACTGGCGCGTGCCGAGTCACCGAGCGCGCCGTCGTCGGTGGGTGGCACCCTCCAGTCGACGAGATCGAGGCCCTCGGCGTCGAGTGCTCGCTCGACGGCGGCTCGGGGATCGTCGCCGCGCACGAACAGGGTGGCCACACCGTGGCCGGCACCGAAGATGGCGGGAGGGATCGGCGTGAGCAGTCCGGCCCCGTCGCCCGAACGAGCGTCGGCGGCGACCGCGCCGCGATGCTTCACGTTGGCGAGGCCGGCCAGGGCGGCGGTGACGATGTCTCGGGACGCTCGGCCTCTGGCATCAGCGACGAAACCGATGCCGCATGCGTCGAGCTCTGGGTCGCCTTGGGACGAGGTCATGTCGGCTCCGTGGTGGGGGTCGGCGCGGTCGGTGGCACGAGCGGGACGAATCGAAGCGGGTCGGCTCCGTGGGGGCACCAGTCGAGGTACGACCGCCAGGTGTGCGCCGTTGCACCGGAGCCCTGATCAGCCGACATCGTCGTCGGCGGGCGACGTTGCCCACGTCCCGATCAGGTTCGAGCGGATGATAGCCCCTCCGTCGATCGCCTCGGTGGCGGTGGTAGCGTCGGCCGCTGCTCGGATCGTCCTCGGAGGGCTACAAACGTGAGTGATCAGACCGGTTCATGGCAACCCGACCCCTTCGGGCGCCACCAGTACCGCTACTGGGATGGCAGCAACTGGTCCGATCAGGTGTCGAACGACGGAGAGGTGGCGGTCGACCCGCCGCAGGCGGACCTCGCCGACGAGGGCGCAGGTGCCGAACCCACGGCCGCCCCGGCGCCGCCCGAGACCTCGTCTGGCGCGGCCGAGCCGCCGCCCACCGAGGGCGTGCCGGCCACCGGCTGGGGCGCTCCGGCTGCGCCGCCTGCGTGGGGTGATCAGCCTGCTCCGGATCCCACCACCAGCATGGTCACCGCCGGTGGTGCGGGCGGCGGATCCGCGGCGGTGGGCTCCACGCCCACGTCGTCAGGCGAGCCGCCCAAGCGATCGAGTGGGAACAAGCCGGCGTTCATCATCGGTGGGATCCTTCTTCTCCTCGTCATCGGCGCCGGCGCCTACCTCCTGCTGTCGGGCGACGACGATGCGTCGCGAGCCGAGCTCATCGCCGCGTTCCAGGACGAGGGTGATCTCGATGAGGAGACCGCCACCTGTGTGGTCGACGCTCTCGACGACGAGATCGGTCTCGATCGGCTCACCGAGATCGCGGAGGACTCCGACACGGCCACCAAGGCCGAGGAGCTCGCGCTCACAGGCGCGGTCATCGGGTGCTTCGGCGGGGACGCCCTCGGCGACAACACCGGCGGTGATGACACCACCGATGGGGCGGACACCACCGAGACCACCGATGACGACGACACCACACCTACGACCGAGCGTGCGAGCGACGGCGTGGGCGGGATTCCCGAGATCGGCCCGGGGGAGACCGATGAGATCGTCGACATGTTCATCCAGATGTTCGGGTTCACCGAAGAGCAGGCGACCTGTTTCACCGACGAGCTCATCGGAGGCGACAACCCTGCCTTCAACGGCATGCTGGAGGGCTCCGACGAGATCGACGCGGGGATGATGACCGCGATGTTCGACGTCTTCGCCGAGTGCGACATCCCGCTCGAGAGCTTGATGGGTGGCGGTATTCCCGGCGCCACCCCCGGATCGTCCTCCGACGGCCAGAGCTACGGCGACGACCCCACGCTCGACGCCATGTGGGATGCCTGCGAGGGTGGCGACGGCGAGGCCTGTGACGACCTCTACTTCCAGTCGGCCCTCGGCTCGGAGTACGAGGAGTTCGGCGACACCTGCGGTGGACGCTTCGAGCGCGGCGATGTGCTCTGCTCCACCGAGGACCTCGGCTGATCATCTGAGCCAACCGCTTCCTCGCAGCAGGCCGGTCCTTCGGGGCCGGCCTGCTGTCGCGCTCAGCGGAGGTTCAGCTGGTCAGCGCCGCCCGGTCGAGGTCAGCGGAGGTTCGGCCACCGCCGACGGGTCCGCCGGCGCTGAGGATCTCGTTCGCCCAGCGCCCAGGTGCGACGCCAGCCGCCGGCCTCGGGTCCCGACAGCGACGGGGTGGCGCCAGAGGCCGCGTTGCGCCGGGAGGTCCACCAGTCGGTGCTCGACTCGTCGGCGAGCTCGGCGACTGCGGTCTCGATGTGGGCGCCGAGCCGCCGGGTGTCGTCGCCTGCGCCCGGCACGATGGGCACGCCGAACGTGACGGTGGTGGCGGCGCGCCGGGGCCGGTTGCTGCCCTTCGGCATCACGCGGTCGGTGCCGGCGATGTGCACCGGCACCACCGGGACCCCGCACCGGATGGAGAGGTAGGCGGCGCCACCTCGGAACTCCTGGCCCCAGCCGTCGGGGCTGCGTCCCCCCTCGGGGAAGATGAGCAGGCTCCACCCCTCGTCGATGAGGGCAGCGGCCCGATCGGCGCTGTCGCGCGAGATCTTCGTGCGCTCGATGGGCACGGCGTTGAGAGCGAGGGCCGACATGGTGCCGGTGGGGCGTGTGCCGAAGAAGTAGTCGGCGGCCGCGCCCACGAACGTGCGATGCCGCCAGGGCTCGGGGATCGAGGTGAGCATCAGCGGGGTGTCGAGGTGGCTGTGGTGGTTCGCGGCGAAGATCACCGGGCCATCGAGCCCGTCGAGCCGATCGAGCCCCTGGCGCACGGGTGGGGCGAGCACCGCCACCGCCGGGCGCATCACCCCTTCGAGCAACGCCAGGCGCGCCAGCCGGGCGGGGTAGCGCCGAGCCCAGTCGGTGCGGAAGTCGGATCCGGTGCGACGATGCTCGGGCGGGAGCTCCACGCCACGCGGGACCGTGGGGGCGCGGTAGGGGAAGGGCAGCAGGCGCACGAGTCGGCTCGGCGAGAGGCTCGAGCGTCCGCTCACGTCACATCGGCCATGAGGATCGGCGGGTTGTGGAAGTGCGTGATCGTGGCCTGAGGCCCCACGACGTCGGATGCGATCTCGAGCGCGTCCTGCAGGGTCGAGGCGGGACTGAACCCGAGCCGGCGCACGGCCCTCACGTCGCCCCCGACGATGATCACCCGGCCCAGGTGCTGGAGGGCATGGGCACCCCAGTACCACATGTAGAAGGGGTGGACGCCGTGGTAGGCGTAGGAGGTGCGGTACAGGTGGCGGTACCACTCGTCCTCGGCGTACTGCTTCTCGTACTTGGCCGCGATCTCCACCGGGTCGGTGGTGTCGGCCAGCACCTGCTCGAAGAAGTCGATGTAGCTCGGGTGGTGCACCGGGTGGAACTCCCACGGAGTGGGGTGGCTCATGATGAGCACACCACCCTCGCGCACGAGCGGCCGGCCCTTGTAGAGGTTGAAGAAGTAGCCGAGCCCGAGGCACATCACGAGGATCGGGTTCATGATCGAGTTCACGTTGTAGGGCCCGATGTAGGGCAGGCCCATCGTGAGGATGTCGGTCTGGCCTTCGACCGCCACGAGGTGCTGGCGGTAGACGTTGGCCGTGGTCACCTCGTGCACCGCTTCGATCTCGCCGGCCTGCACCGAGGTGAGCTCGTATGGCGCCTCCCACGACTGGAAGATCTGGCGTCGGCGGGTGGCCGCCAGCACGTCAAGGCCCTTCTTCATGGCGAGGAAGGTGGCGCGGTCGCGGCCGGTCCACTCCCATTCGCGCTTCTGGAGCATCGACAGCGGGCCCGTGCGGCCGAAGGTGTTGTTGTTGATCGTGGTCTCGATCTGGAAGATCTTCACCCCGGCGTCGCGGATGACGTCGCCCTGGCGCCAGTTGCTCTTGTGCAGCTCTGAGCTGTTCTGGTCCATGAACGAGCGTGACTGCGTCATGGTCTCGGGGTTGTGGTGGGCGCGCACGCCGGCGTAGCCCGAGAGCCCGGTGGCGGTGCTCTTGTGGCCGCCGTCCATCGACACGATGTTGATGTTGACGTAGACGATGAGGTCGCTCTCGGCTGCGCGCTTGCTCATCTGCACGTCTTCGCCGTGGCGGGTCTGGCCGAGGATGACCATGCCGTCGGGGTCCTCGGCGTCGTGGTTGTAGAGGAGGCCCCGGGGTGCGAAGGCGTCGTACACCCGGTCGCCGACTGCGTGGCGCAGCTCGTCCTCGGTCATGCGGCGGTGCAGGGCGAGGGCGGCGATGATGTGCACGTCGTCGACGCCGGCTTCGGCGGCGAGGTCGAGCACCTGCTCGATGATGCGCTGGCGCACGTCGGGCCGCTGCATCTTGGGCAGCGGCAACGACACGTCGTCGAACGCGATGGTGAGCTTCATGCCCTTGGTGAGCAGGGCAGGGAGCGGGTCGGAGTCGCCGAGCGGGTTGAGCAGGGCGTCGCGGATCGCGCCCTCGGGATCGGCGAGGCCTTTCATCGGTTCGGCCGGGTAGATCACCCGGGAGCGGCCGGGCGGGAGCTTCTCGAGCCGGAACCCCTCCCCGTGGTGGAACACGATGGGAGGGGTCGAACGGTCGACCTCGAGGACGAAGCCGGGACGTGGGCTGCGGCGGGTGCTCACAGGCGGGTGCGCTCCTTCTCGTCGCGGAGGTCGAACGCGACCTTCACGGCGCCGCGGGGCCCAGCGGCCGCCGCGTGCTCGATGGCGTCGCGGTAGCGCGACAGGGGATAGGTGGCCGACACGAGGCGGCCGAGGTCGGCGTGGCGCACCAGTTCGAACGCGAGGTCGAAGGTGCGCGCCCGGTGGTCGGTGCCGGCGCCGGACGGGTCGGAGATGGTCTCGGTGCCGTAGGCGTAGGCGCCCACCAGCTCGATCTCGCGGTGCCACAGGCCAGTGAGGTCGACGTCGACCGAGCCGGGCATGCCCACGAGCACGACCCGTCCCTTGGGGCGGACGGCGGCGAGGCTGTCGGCGATGCTGGTCGAGGATCCGACGCAGTCGACCACGACGTCGGCCCCTCCGGTGAGGCGGTCGATGCGTCCGTCGCCGACCGCGAGGCTGCCGGTGACACGCCGGATGCCGCGCAGCCACTCGTCGGAGGCGACGACGATGTCGGCCCCCAACCGCGCGGCGAGTTTGCGCTGCTCGGGGTAGCGGGCCGCCACGAGGATCGCGGCCGTAGGAGCGAAGCGGCGGAGCGCCGCGATCGTGAGCAGGCCGAGGGTGCCGGCGCCGAGCACCGCCACGGTGCCGCCGTCGGGCACCCGGGCGCGCAGCGCAGCGTGCACCGCGCAGGCGGTGGGCTCCACCATGACGGCGGCCTCGTCGTCCATGTCGTCGGGCACCGAGTGGAGCTGCGAGCGGTGGGCCACCATCGAGGTGGACCAGCCGCCGCCGGTGTCGCAGCAGAACCCCGTCTGGAGGC
>JAENWR010000159.1 GCA_016649895.1 Acidimicrobiia bacterium
CGCAGGTGCGCGTGGGCGTAGCGGATGAAACGGGCTTCGGAAGTGAACCCCAACAGGGCTTGCAGCACCGCGAGGGTGAGCAGCTCCGCGTCGGTGAGCTTCGGAGCGATCCCCACCGCAGGCCGCTCGGGTGCCCACTCTGGGTGTTCGACGAGAAGGTCGTCGATGGTGACGTACAGTCGGGTTGCGAGGGTGTCCAAATCAGGGTTCATGCGCTGCGTCCTTCGGGATCAGGGTCTGTGTTAGCCCCCTGATCCTGGACACCCTCGCAACCGACTTGGTGGATGATCACGCGGAGCGCGCGAATCCCTTGGAACTACTCATCTAGGACTGAGACATGGCCCGCACGGTGCTCGTCGTCGAGGACGAGATGAAGATCCGAGAACTGCTGCGTAACTACCTCGAACGCGAGGGCTACTCGGTCGTCACCACCGGCAGCGGGGCCGAGGCGCTCGCACTCCTGGAGACCGTCGGACCCGACTTGGTCGTACTCGACCTCGGTCTCCCCGACATTGCCGGCGAAACAGTGGCGGCGGAGCTGCGTCGTTCGTCGAACATCCCCGTGCTCGTGCTGACTGCGAAGGCGTCCGAAGCCGACCGGATACGAAGCCTCGAGATCGGAGTGGACGACTACGTCACCAAGCCCTTCAGCCCCCGCGAGGTGATGCTGCGGATCAACGCCATCCTTCGCCGCAGCAGCGGCGTCGCTGCGATCGCCGCCCAGGCGTTCGGTTCCGGTGAGCTGCTCATCGACGAGAGCCGCCGCGAGGTCGTCGTTCGCGGCGCACCGGTCGATCTCACGGCAACAGAGTTCGGCATCCTGTCGGCATTGGCCTCGACACCGGGACGCGTGTACTCGCGCACGGAGCTGTTGAACCGCGTGCGCGGCTACGAGTTCGCATCCGAACGGGCCGTCGACAGCCACGTCAAGAATCTCCGCCGCAAGATCGAGGCCGACCCCGCCTACCCACACATCGTCTCCACCGTCGTCGGCGCCGGCTACCGCCTCGGGTTGAACCGTGACCGATAGTCCGAGACGCTCCTCGATCACCTTGCGGTTGACCGCGGCGTTCGTCACCGTGGCAGTCGCCGCCGTCGTCGTGTTCGCAGCGCTGGTGCTGGCGAGCGCTCGCGACCAGGTCGCCACGCTTCTCCAGCAGGAGCACCGAGCCGACACACAGGCCGCGGCTGCAGCGGCCGCCCGCGCCTACGCCCAAGCAGGCGGTTGGGGTGACGCCGACATCACCAGCGCTGCCGCGATCGCTGCGCAGGGCCAAGCCAACCTGGTGCTACGCGACGACAGCGGCGCAGTCATTGCAGCACCCGCACACGAGGCGGCCGAGATGATGGTCGAGATGCACGGCGTCGCCATCGTCGAGCTCGACCGCGGCGAACCTGTGACCGCACCGGTCGTCGTCGACGGGCGCCAAGTCGGTCTCGTCGAGCTGCGATTCCCCGCAAGCCACATCCCGGCACCTCAACGCCAGATCCGCGACGCGCTGTACCGCAACGCCGTCCTCGGCGCCCTCCTCGCGATCGTCGCCGCCGTCGCCGTAGCGATCTTCGTCGCCCGCCGGGTGAGCCGGCCCATCGCCTCTCTCACCGAGGCGGCGGCAAAGATCGAGGCCGGGGACCGCAGCGCCCGGGTCGGCCTGTCCGATGCACCTGGCGAGATCGGCACACTCGCCGCAGCATTCGACCGCATGGCGAAGACCGTCGAACACGAGGACCGACTCCGACGCCAGCTGCTCGCCGACGTCGCCCACGAGGTGCGCACTCCACTGACGATCCTCCGAGGAACCACAGAAGCGCTGCTCGACGGCATCGCCGACCCCGACGCCTCCACGCTCGGCTCCATCCACGAGGAGGTCCTGCGACTCACCAGCCTGGTCGGCGACATCGAAACGCTCGCAGCCGCCGACGCAGCCGGACTGCACCTCGAACCCGAGCTAGTCGACCTCGCAGACATCGCCCGAGCGCTGGTCGATCTCGCGCGGCCTGCAACCGATGCCGCGACCCTGCAACTGGACACCGATCTCGAGCCCGCGCCCACCACCGCCGATCCCGCTCGGCTCCGCCAGGTCGTCACGACACTGCTCGCCAACGCCCTCGCCTACACCCCATCAGGCGGGCACATCACCATCCGTACCCGCACCGAGGGCGACGCCGCCGTTGCCGAGGTTGCCGACAACGGTCCAGGTATCGAGCCGAACGACCTCCCCCACATCTTCGACCGGTTCTACCGAGGCACGTCGAGTGCTGGTACCTCGGGCAGCGGGATCGGCCTCGCCGTCGCCCGCGAGCTCACCGAAGCGCACGGCGGAACCATCACCGCCACCAACCGCCCCGAGGGAGGAGCGTCGCTGCACATCCAGCTCCCATCGACGCCGTAGGTCGGTCTCCTTCAGGCACTCCGGAGGGGACTTGACCACCTGGAATCAGCCATGGCGGCCCGGAGGCATGTCACAGGCCGCCCCGGCGGAGCGGCGGCGAACGACGAGCAAGGCGACCGCGAGGACGACGCCGGCGCCGATGAGCCAGAGGCTCGCTCCGGCGAACCCTACGAAGCTGGCACCGCCCACGATCAGAGCGAGGGGGATCGCCAGGCAGCAGCCGAGCATCATCACCCACATCATCCGACTGTCCATCTGATGCCCGCCGGACGGGGCGGGTTCCAGCGAGTTGGTCTGCTGATCACCATGGTTGTGTTCGGTGGTGGGCATTGGTTGCTCCTGGCTTCTCGTGGAAGCGGTGTTGTTGGTGGGATCGGTGGGCATCATCGGATGTGCTCGAGTCGTTCGCGGTACTCCTCGGTGGAGAGTTCGCCACTGGCGTAGCGCTCCTCGAGGATTTCCCGGGCCCTGCTCGGGCGGCGGTCCTCGCGGGATCGACCGAGATACCAGACGGCTGCGGCAATGATCGCGACCCAGGAGAGCATCATCAGGGTCCCCCAGAGCCACATCCAGCCACCGCCCCAGCCAGCCATGTGGCCCCAGCCGTCGCCGTTGGCGGCGACCTGTGTGAGCGTGGTGACGGTCGACATCTGCGGTCAGCTCCCTGTCGTGGTTGGATCGAGGTATGCGGCCGGGTCGGCGGCAAAGGTGTCCCGGCAGTGCGTCGAGCAGAAGAAGATCTCACTGCCCTCGTGGGTGACCGAGGTGGCGGTGGTCGGGTCGACCTTCATGCCGCACACCGGGTCGCTCACTTGCTCGGCCTCGTCGGGTTCATCATGGTCGGCGCCGACCTCGACGGTGGGCTCCACCTCCCTCGCTGTTCCCCCGGTGGGCAGAGGCGTGGCGTGGAAGCGGCGGAGCCGGTTGGCGTTGGTCACCACCGACAGCGACGACAGGGCCATGGCGGCGGCGGCGATGATCGGGCTGAGCCGGATCCCGAAGAACGGGTAGAGCACCCCGGCCGCGATGGGGATGCCGACGGTGTTGTAGACGAAGGCCAGGAACAGGTTCTGGCGGATGTTGCGCATCGTGGCCCGCGACAGCCGGATGGCGGTGACCAGCCCGGACAGGGCACCC